>JAUNXD010000127.1:3765-5013 GCA_030539985.1 Methanobrevibacter sp. | reverse complement strand
ACATCACCAGAGCCCATTAATGAAATTACGCCACTAGATCCTCTAGCTGAATCTTTAAAAGTTATATTTTCAAATGAAAGAAGTGGATTGTTACCAGAAGTTGTTGCTATTAAAGCATCTGAACTTCCAGTTTTAATTGATACTCCTTCCTTACTTTGACCAACTAAATTAACTGATTTAGTAAAAGTTAATGAGTCAGTATAATTACCGTTTCTTATGAAGATTGTTTCCCCACCAGTAGCTGCGCTAACAGCAGAAGAAATTGTTTGATAATCTCCATTTTCATTTCCAACATATAAAGTGTCTCCACTTCCACTCAATTTATCTTGACTAGCATCAACGGCATCTACACTTTGTAAATCTGCCGTGTCCCCACTAGTTAAATTGGTGTCAATAGAGTCACTTGCACTTGCAGTGTTAACACAAACAAAGAGCATTAACACTAATAAAAAACAAATAAATATCTTTTTATTTATCTCCATTCAATCACACCTGATTAAAATATATAAAGTAAGGTTTAATAAAAATAAAAATTACTTTACGAATATTATTTTATCCAAAATACAATATAAACATTACTATAAAAAATACATTATATTATAATACTAAGATCGTAGAAATTGCTATAGAGGAAAATTATATTATAATGAAATAATGAAAATAAATAAATATTAATAAAAAATTATCTAATAATTTTTAAAATAATATAAAATATTTGAACATTTATACTAAAAACTACAAAAATAATAAAAAGATAAAATAAAGGATTCGATAATATTATCCCTTATTTTTTAACTGTTATTCTTACCTTTTTAATGGCTTTCAAATAGTTGCCATTGCCTGAAAATTTAATCACAGCATTATATTTACCCTTTTTGGTTAATTTTTTAATCTTAAAGGTTGCTTTTCCTTTAGCGTTTGTTTTTGCCTTAAAAGTTTTACCCTTAATTTTAAGTGTTACCCAAACATTTTTAACCGGATTTTTGCCGGCTTTCAAAGTCACCTTATACTTTTTAACCTTGGTTTTTGCCTTGAATGTTTTCTTTTTGGCAATGAACTTGACTGCAACCTTTACAATAGGTGATTTACCTATATTAATTACAGTGCTTTTAGAAACGCCAGCATATTTATCATCCCCAGAGTAGATTACCTGCACATCATGTTTTCCGGATGAAAGTCCTGAAACTTCAATTTCTGCAACACCTCCAACCAGATTTACCGTAGAGACTATGGTGTCAACATCGGCCA
>JAUNXD010000127.1:2435-3755 GCA_030539985.1 Methanobrevibacter sp. | reverse complement strand
TATAATTCATTTTGCCGTCAACTATCACTGTCAGCTTACCGGTAGCATCAAAAGGCAATCTGACTGTAAATTTAGGTGAATTTGATTGCTGTGGAATAACAATATTGAAATCATCATTGCTCATCAGTTTTTTAACTACAACAGATGTGGCATTCAAGCTGGAATCATATTTCTCATCACCGCAATATGTAATGTTTACATCATATCTTCCTGCTATTAATCCTGAGATATTGACAGTTGCAACGTTATTGGAAATATCTTCATGATACTCATTTCCGTTTATCACCACAATGACTTTACCTGAAGCCCCATTATTAACATTAACTGTTAATTTTGCGGTTTCACCTTCAACAATTTCTATTGGGCTTGCAAAAACGCTGCTTTTTGATTTGAATACTCTAAATTCCTTAACATCACAACTTCCATTATAATAATCGTCAGCCAAGTAAGTCACATTTACAATATAATTGCCTTCGGACAGATTGCCTAAAGATACAAGATTAGTTTGATTTACAGGACCTTTGTAGACTTCAGTATTGTTTAACCTAACAGTTACATTACCATTAGCACCACTTGTAACTTTAACGATTATTTTAGATTCCTCTAAAGCATTTCCTGCAATGACTGTAACCTCAACACCTGAAGACTCTTTTGATACAACTAATGATTTTGTGACAAATCCTTTCTTATAATCAGCTGTCTCAGCACTTTCAACGGTAATCACATATGTGCCGTTGGATTTTATTGTATAAGTTCCGTTAATTTCAACATCATTGATTTTAATTGTTATATTACCATCACTATCCATTTCAGCATTAATTACAATCGTATCTCCAATTTTAACAACATCAGGAACTTCAATCTTGATATTTGCATCCAATTTATCCAAAACAGTCAATGTTTTAACTTCAGACACGCTTTTGTTGAATTTATCATCACCCATATAAGCAGCAGAGACCTGATACTCCCCAGTGTATAAAACCAGTTCCAGTTTCTTATCAGAAGCATTAATTGGATATTCCATACCTCCTACACTAACAACAACAATGCCTCCGGCACCTTCATTAACTTCAACGTTTATGATTGATTTTTCACCTGATCTTGCAGGAACAAAACTAATGTTAACGCTTGAAGATTGCTTAAACACGTCAAATGACAGTGAACTGAATCCTGCCTTGTACATGTCGGTTTCTTCACTTTCAACGGTTACAACATATGTGCCATTGGAAGAGATAATGTAAGTGCCGTTAGTTTCAAAGCCGTTTATTTTGATTGTCAGTTTGCCGTCAGTGTTTGTTTGGGTGCCTATAACAATAGAAT
>JAUNXD010000127.1:0-2425 GCA_030539985.1 Methanobrevibacter sp. | reverse complement strand
AATTTTAACAACGTCCGGAACTTGAATTTTGATGTCAGCATCGAATTTTTCGCTGACATTTATCATTCTACTTTCAGAAACGGATCCCCCATAAGTATCATCACCTGAATAGCTGGCAATGACAAAGTATATTCCTGCCTTATCAAAGCAATGAGTGAAACTGGTAGTCTGATTTAAATAAATCGGATAATCAGTACCATTAACATTAACATTAACAATTCCTGTAGCTCCCTGAGTTACATTAACGCTGATGACAGTTTCCTGACCAACTTTGATTTCAAAATCAGCATTTAAAATTACTCTTGACTGCAATTTGACCACATTAAATTTAGTGCTGTTTTCACATTCATCATAGCCGATTTCACCAGATTTAAATATTACGGTAACATTGTAATATCCAAGGGGCAAATTCGAAACTGTAATCATTTTATTTCCATTGAAAGTGTAGTTGCCATATGTTTTATTGTTTATAATAACTGTTATGACTCCATTGACATTTTCATCTGAAGTGATATTTATTATTGCATCACTACCAACAGTTACATTTTCAACGGCAATGATTAGTTTTAAAGACCCCGGCCTGTTGTTTTCAACTACAGTCGCATTGGATTTGGCAATATAAACAGCACTGTCAGCCTTCAAGTCATGAGCAAACAATAAATTATTGACAACATAACTGTCTTTGGCAGACATCAAGTATACTGCATATTTACCCTCAGTATAAACTGTATTGTCTTTGATATCATAGGTATGTACCCCTCCGGTATATTGGGAATAGCTTATACCATATAATGAATTAAGTTCATCATAACTTCCTTTGCTTTTGGAAAAAATTGTATTGTTGTAAACTTTAGCATTGGTATCCTGAAGTTCCATACCTGAAACCAGTGCATTTTCACTTTCGGATGTAAATCCGGTAACATCAATGTTGTTGAATGTAATTGTAATATCAGTTACGCCATCAAAGTTTTGTGAGTAAATTCCCAATGCAGGGCCGTTTGATATTGAAGTTAAATTGTTATGATCAATTGTCAATGCATTATATGGTCCGGTTGCCTGAATAGGATATGCAGTTCCCTTAGCAACTAATCCAGATGTCGTATTGACCAATATATTATTGTATCTGATAGTTACCCCGTTAAATGCATATAAATCAATAGCATTTGAATAGCTGGCTTCACCTGCATTGACTGTGTCCGTTTGAGTGATATTGTTCCAGCTTATTTCAAAATTGCTAACGCCATAAAGAATAATTGAATCGATAGTAGGAGTAAATCCTCTTGCACCGTTAGCCTCCACATTTATCTCATTTTTAGATAAAACACCTCCGTTACAATCCTGAATACCTATTGCTAAAACAAGATCCTGATTAATGCTGTCAAAGAAAGGTTCACTTGAATGCCAGTCCACATCCCTTGCAGGCAAACTTGCATTAATCAAATTCCCCTCGATACAGATATTATCTGAGCCTGAGATGTGCAGGGCATGATGAACAGCACCTGCATTTCCCGAAAAGAATATTATTGTTGAGTTGGTTAATCTGAAGTTACTGGCATAACTTGCAAGAACTGCATATGTTTCCACAGTATCCGGTGCAGTGCAGTTTATAAATACTTCATTAATCTCAACATCACCGTTAGCTACTGAAATGGCCGCACCACCTTTATCCATTACAAATGCCATCTCAGAAACTTTTGTATCTTCACTTAGGAGGGATAATGAAATATCATATAATCTTGCATTGTCCCCAATAATCACCAATGGCCTTGCAATAGTTATGGTGTCTATACCCAGACCAGAAAAGTCCCCATGGAACACCAATTCATTTCCTGCATATTCATCCCTTAAAACACCTTCATCATCAAAGAAGTTGAAGAATGTATCATTATACAGTCCGGTGATTCCCTCAACAGTCAATGTTGAATTTACTTCGCTTTCTTCAAATAGCGGAGCTCCTCCCACATATTTCGCTGTCAGATTATATGTTCCAATTTCATTGGATATGATCACATCGCCGGATGCCTGACTGTTTTTAACTTCAAATGAGGATATTTTATCACTTCCAACATATAATTCAACATATCCGTCGTTTACTTCAATGTCTGAAGTCACATTGATTATAACACTTACCCTGTCAAATCTTTTTCCTGAAATCTCATCGATTTGTATGGTTACCGGAGATACTACAACGTACAATACCTGAGATTCACTATCAACATCACATATAATGTATTTAAGATTATCTGGAACGATATAATCGGTGATGAACTCCCCATTTTCCAAGGTTCCAGAAATATCACCATAACCGGTTTTGATAATTACATCCCGTGAAACGATAATCGGCTTTGATAAAACTCCATTTGATGAACCTGTAGTGTAATTGTTAATGCTTACAGTTAATTTGACTGTATTTCCCTCAACAATA
>JAUNXD010000126.1 GCA_030539985.1 Methanobrevibacter sp. | reverse complement strand
TAACTGATCCGTCTTTTAAAGGAGAAATATTGATGTCCACTTACCCATTGGAAGGAAATCATGGAGTAAGTGAAGAGTGGTATCAGTCTGACAGTATTCAGGTTGAAGGATTTGTTTGTCGTGAGGTCTGCCGTGAAGTATCTAATTTCGGACCTCAAAAAACCTTGGATGATTTTTTAAAAGAATTCAAAACTCCGGGAATAAGCGGAATTGATACCAGAGATTTGACACTTAAGATTCGTGAAAGAGGTTCACTCAAAGCAGCAATTACGACTGAAGACATTGCTGATGACAAACTTTTGGAAATGGCACGGTCACAGCCAAGCATTGAAGATAGGGATGTTGTTCCATTAGTGTCCACAAAGGAAATTAAGATATTCAATGAAGATGCCGACAAAAAAGTCGCTTTAATCGATTGTGGTGTCAAAAAGAATATTATTAATTCATTTTTAGAAAGGGATATTGGAGTTTTGCTGTTCCCTTATGATACTGATTATAAAACAGTTTTGGATTACTCACCCTCCGGATTGATGATAACATCAGGACCTGGAAATCCTGACAGAGTATCCGAAACCATCGAAACCATGAAGAAACTGGCCAACAGATTGCCGATATTTGGAATCTGTATGGGTCAGCAGTTAATTGCAAAATCCTTTGGAGCAAGGTCATATAAGATGAAGTTCGGCCACCGTGGTGAAAACCAGCCTGTAAAAGACCTCGTATCCGGAAAGGTATTTATCACATCACAAAACCATGGTTTTACAATTGATAAAGAATCTTTAAAGGAAACAGATTTGGTTTTAACTCAAATTAACCTAAATGATGGAACTCCGGAAGGCATATCACATAAAGAATTGCCGTTGCATTGTATACAGTACCACCCTGAAGCGGGACCTGGTCCAAATGATACAAGAAGCATTTTCGATGAATTTAACCAAATGATGGAAGATTATTAAAGAGGGATTACATTATGCCAGTTGATAAGGATATTAAAAAAGTATTGATAATTGGATCTGGACCTATTCAAATAGGGCAGGCTGCAGAATTTGATTACTCAGGTTCACAAGCATGTAAATCACTAAGAGAAGAAGGTATTGAAACAGTATTAGTTAACAGTAATCCTGCTACAATCCAAACCGATTTGGGCATGGCGGATACTGTCTACACTGAACCGTTGACTCCTGAAATTGTTGCAAAAATCATAGAAGAAGAGAAAGTAGATGCTATTTTACCAACAATGGGTGGGCAAACCGGATTAAACATTGCAACAGGACTTGGAGATTTAGGATTACTTGAAGGAATTAAGGTATTGGGTTCTGACGTTCAAACAATCAAAGATGTGGAAGACAGAGATTTATTTGCAAATCTGATGGATGAAATAGGTGAGGAAATCCCTAAATGTCAGGCAGTTGAAAGCGTTGACGATGCACTTAAGGCAGTTGAAGAGATAGGCTATCCAGTAATTGTCAGACCTGCATTCACATTAGGTGGAACAGGTGGAGGAATTGCTCACAATGAAAAGGAATTAATTGAAATCGCCACTCATGGATTGGACATGAGTTTCATCAATCAGGTTCTAATTGACGAATCAGTTCTAGGATGGAAAGAGATTGAATTTGAAGTCATGAGGGATAAGGAAGACACCTGCATTATTGTCTGTACAATGGAAAACATTGACCCGATGGGTATCCACACAGGAGACAGTGTTGTAGTTGCCCCTATTTTAAACTTATGTGATGAAACCATTCAAAAGATGCGTGATGCATCAATCAAAATCATCAGAGCTTTAGGAATTCGAGGAGGATGTAACATTCAGTTTGCCTTAAACCCTGAAACCGATGAATACAAAGTAATTGAAGTAAATCCACGTGTATCAAGAAGTAGTGCACTTGCATCAAAGGCAACAGGTTATCCGATTGCTAAAATCTCATCAAAAATCGCATTGGGAATGACTTTGGATGAAATCAAAAACGACATTACAAAAGAAACTCCTGCATCATTTGAGCCTGCAATCGATTATGTTGTTATCAAAATCCCAAGATGGCCATTTGACAAATTCAAGGGAATCAGTCGTGAAGTTGGAGTTCAGATGAAAGCTACAGGTGAAGTAATGGCTATTGGAAGAACATTTGAAGAGGCGTTCCAAAAAGCATTAAGATCACTTGACATGGGCTTTGACGGGTTTGAATATGTAGAATACACAGAAGAGGATTTGGCTCATCCGACCGATTTGATATACTTCCAAATCTATTCCGCAATCAAGGACGGAATGGATATTGACAAGATTAGGGAACTTACAAAAATTGATAATTTCTTCTTATACAAAATCAGAAACATCGTAAACTTTGAAAATGATGTGACTGCAGATAAGCTGGATGATGAAGAGTACTTAAGAAAAGCAAAACAGATGGGATGTTCAAACAAACGTCTGGCGGAATTGTCCGGCCAAACAGAAGAATACATCAGAAACCTGCTTTCAAGATATAATATTGGTCAGTCTTACAAGATGGTGGATACCTGTGCTGCGGAGTTTGAAGCAAAAACTCCATATTACTACAGCAGTTATGACAAAGGTAATGAACTGGTCTCAACCACCAAGAAAAAGGTAGTGATTTTAGGTGCAGGGCCAATTAGAATAGGTCAGGGTATTGAATTTGATTACTGTTGTGTACACTCATCTCTTGCTTTAAAAGAGGATGGAATTGAAACAATCTTAATCAACAACAATCCTGAAACCGTAAGTACAGATTATGATATTTCAGATAAACTGTTCTTCGAACCACTGACATTTGAAGATGTTATGGGTGTAATCGAACAGGAAAAACCGGATGGAGTAATTGTGCAGTTCGGTGGACAGACATCAATTAACCTTGCAGTGCCATTGGCAAATGCTGGCGTGAAAATATGGGGAACACCATATGACAGTATTGATCGTGTAGAAGACAGAGAATTGTTCGCTGAACTTTTAGAAAAATTACATATTCATCAGGCACCATACGGAACAGCCAATTCATTTGAAGAGGCCCGTGAAATTGCTGAAAGAATTACTTTCCCAGTGCTCGTACGTCCTTCATATGTTATTGGCGGAAGAGCAATGGAAATCGTTTATGATACCAATGAATTGGAAGAGTATATGAAAGAGGCAGTAAAAGTCTCACCTGACCATCCGATTTTAGTTGACAAGTTCCTTGAAGATGCAATCGAACTCGATGTTGATTTGTTGTGTGACGGTGAAGATGTTTTCATTGCAGGAATCATGGAACACATTGAAGAAGCAGGTGTTCACTCAGGAGACTCTGCATGCGTAATACCTCCTCAAACTATCCCTGCACATATTTTGGATACCATCCGTGAAAACTCAACCAAATTGGCATTGGAATTGGATGTTAAAGGATTAATGAACATTCAATATGCTGTAAAACTTGACGAAGAAATGGTTTACATTATTGAAGCAAACCCTCGTGCAAGTAGAACAGTTCCATTTGTAAGTAAAGCCATTGGTGTGCCTCTTGCAAAAGTTGCAACCTGGATCATGAACGGTGCAAAGTTAAAAGACTTTGACTTAACCAAGGAAATAAAAATAGACCATGTTGCAGTTAAAGAGTCTGTATTCCCATTCCTCAAACTTCCGGAATCCGATACAGTGCTTGGACCTGAAATGAAATCAACAGGTGAAAGTATAGGTATTGATGAAAACTTTGGAATGGCATTTTACAAATCACAGCTTTCAGCAGGAATGGAATTGCCAAAAGATGGTAAAATATTCATTAGCGTAAAGGAAACCGACAAGAAAAAAATCAGACCTATTGCTGAAAAGGCAGACACATTAGGATTTGAAATTGTTGCAACATCCGGTACTGGAGATGCAACAGGCCTGGACAATGTTGAAAAAATCTTAAAGGTTTCACAGGGCTCACCTAACATTAGGGATGCAATACTGAACAAGGAAATTGATTTGATTATCAACACTTCCGAAGGTAAACAATCAGCTAAAGACGGATACATTATCAGACGTTTAGCTATTGAATTGGGAATTCCTTATGTTACCACTTTAGCCGGTGCTAGAGCTGCCTTAAATGCTATTGAAGCTGTGCAAAATAGTGAAATGAATGTAAAATCATTAAATAAATATGCTGATGGAGAATAATCATTCTCTATCCTTTTTTTTAATTATTATATAAATAATCCTTAATGTTAATACCGCAGGAAGGACATTCCTCATCATCGATTTTTAACCTGCTTTTACACTTAGGACAGAAGTTAAGTTGAACTTTATAATTTTTTGTTTGGTCAATGATAATGTTGACTTCAATTTTTTGGGTGATATTTGTTTTCAAAACACTCATGTCCCAATTGCTGTCCATCAAAAGCTTTTTATAATAGAATGCTTCTGTCATTGTGTCATAATTTCCGATGATTTCGTCACCTTTCTTGATATAAAATTTTTTGATTTTATGATTAAATAGAATCTCCCCTTCCCTTTCGGTCTTGTTGACTTTTGTTCCTTTGATTCTTCCTTTTGGTCGTCTTTCGGGAAATGGAGGTAATTCCATATTTTCATACTTGTTTTCCAAATCGCATTCAACAAGTAAATCATAATCAAAATTACAAAAAAATAGTGCATCCCTTTCATATAATGCGTCAGATAATTTGGTGAACTCTCCATAGTCTTTATTGTTATATTTAACTCTGTATACGTCACCGGTTTTTACAATATTCCTATAGAAGTACCTTATTTCTTGAGAGTTAATGGAGATCACCTTGGTGGTTTTAGAAGTAATTAATTGTTGTGATGCACGTTAAGAAATTCTTAACTGTTACAATTATACTATTGATTTTAGGATTTAATAAAGTTAATGAGTTGTCATATTGTAATTTGATGGTTTAAAATCGAATGATTGAATTCATAAAAATACATTATGTTTTTAAATTTGAATTATTTTTGTGAATTTTTATATTCTCTTTTCATTTCTTCAACTTCTTTTCTTTTATTATCAATGTCAAAGTAACCTC
>JAUNXD010000014.1 GCA_030539985.1 Methanobrevibacter sp. | reverse complement strand
GCCAAAATATCTAAAATATCTTCCTTTTTAACTTCTCCCATTTTATCTTCTCCTAAAAGAATGATATATATAGATATATTTTTAACGATTTATAATAGTTTTTATTTGAAAATATAATAATGATAATTGACAAAATATTTACTGAATAAATAAGGATTGAAAGCAATGTTAATTGGATTAATTTCAGATACACATATTCCGGACAGGGCAAGAGTATTGCCTCAAAAAGTTATTGACACTTTTAGCGATGTTGAACTGATAATACATGCGGGAGATTTGACCTCCCCCAGAGTCATTGATGAACTGGAAGCCCTGGCTCCAGTAATGGCAGTTCAAGGGAATATGGACAGAGTTAATGGAATTGATTTGCCGAAAGCAAAAGTTATTGAAGTTGAAGGTTTAAAAATCGGAGTGATACACGGAGAAGTGTATCCTAGAGCTGACAGTGACCAATTACTTTATCTGGCAAAGGAACTGGATGTGAACATTCTGGTTTCAGGCCATTCCCATCAGCCTAAAATAGAGCAAAAAGAAGGGATTCTTCTTTTAAATCCCGGAAGCCCTATTGTTCCAAGACTTGCAGACAGAACTGTAATGCTGCTTGAGATAAACAATAAGGAAGTTGATGTGGAAATTATTAAAATCGGCTCACCAGTATGTAGCGCACTTGATTTTGACCAATACCCGAGGGATTGAAATGGGAAGCAAATGGCAAATGGAAAAGCATAACGACCCCTATTATAAGAAAGCTAAAAAGGAAGAATACCGTTCAAGAGCATCATATAAACTCAAACAGTTGGATAAAAAATACAAACTCATAAAAGAAGGAAACACCGTAGTGGACCTTGGAGCCGCCCCTGGAGGATGGTCACAGGTGGCTTTGGAGAAAGTTGGCGAAGAGGGAATCGTCGTCGGTGTTGACCTCAACAGGTTTAAAAAGTTCCATGAAGAAAACTATTACGGAATCAGAGGGGATTTCACAACAGAAGAAGTTCAGCAAAAGATAATGGATATAATCGGAGGAAAGGCAAAGGTCGTGATGTCTGACGCCTCCCCATCACTTAGCGGCATAAAAAATATTGACCAACTGAGATCAATCGATTTGACTTATGCAGTAATTGGAATAGCCGAAAATATCCTGGAACCAAAAGGAAACCTTGTCATGAAAGTGTTTCAGGGTCCCGAATATAAGGAGATGCTGGATTCCCTTAAAAGCAAATTCAGACATGTGAGAACAACAAAGCCTGCATCTTCACGTAAAAAAAGTTCTGAAATGTATGTTGTGGGCCTTGAATATATGCCTAACAAAAAAAAGAGAAAAAGAAAGTAATTTATAAATTATTATACGCCTTATTGGCAGTATCAAGTTTTTCTTTTGCAAATTCAATCCTGCTGTCAACCTCATTAGATGGCTTACCTGCATCAAGAGCACTTTGAACATTCTCAATAGCCAAACTCGCTCTTGTCAACTCCAATTTTGCATCATTGTAAACCTTAACGTCATCAGCGCCGCCAGCATAATATGTGGATTTGACACTATCGAACTTCACAGACAAATTGCTGTATTCGGATTGAAGTTCTGCAAGTTCATCATATTGAGTTCCAGAGGAGATTTCATTAGTAATTCCAGTTGAAACTACACTATAACCTACATATGCCACTACAATAATTGTCGAGATTATCATAATAATTCCAACAACAGAAATCAGCATAGAAGTGGATTTGAATAAACTTAATCTAGATTTTCTCATATTAACCTCAATTAACAAAATTACTTGTTATTACTATATTAATTTTACTATATTAATGTTACTTATCAAATGCTCTCTACCACATATTTTTTAAATATGAAAAATTAATATTATGTTAATGAACTCTACTAATAAAACACAAACATCAACTGCAAAATTCGAAGAATTTTTTGCAACATCATTTAAGGATGATGTATTTAAAATACTTGAAAAATATCCTGATGAGCGATCACTTACAGTAAATTATCAGTCACTTGAAATGTTCGATCCAGATTTGGCAGATTTACTGATTGAAAAGCCTGAGGAAGTTATTGAAGCTGCACAGATTGCAATTAAAAATATTGACCCGTTAGTAAAGGATGCTGACATCAATATTCGTTTTGAAAATCTTACCAATATCATTGCTTTAAAGGATCTTTTAAGCAAATATATTGGGACATTTGTTGCTGCAGACGGTATTGTGAGAAAAACAGATGAAATCAGACCACGTATTGAAACCGGTGTTTTTGAATGTAGAGGATGTATGAGATTGCATGAGGTCGAGCAAACATCTGGAAATCACATCATAGAGCCTTCATTGTGTAGCGAATGTGGTGGAAGATCTTTCAGACTGCTTCAGGAAGAATCAAAATACATTGACACTCAGACTGCAAGAATGCAGGAACCTTTAGAGAATTTGTCCGGAGGAACCGAACCTAAACAGATGCTGATGATTCTGGAAGATGATTTGGTTGATGAGCTAAATCCTGGAGATAAGGTAAGGATTACCGGAACCTTAAAAACTTTCAGAGAGGAAAGAAGCGGAAAATTCAAAAATTACATTTATGTAAACCACATCGAACCTTTAGAACAGGAATTTGAAGAGTTGCATCTTTCCGAAGAGGATGAAGAAAAGATTATTGAACTATCACAGGATCCTCATATTTATGATAAAATTGTCAAATCAACTGCACCATCCATCAGAGGGTACAGGGAAGTTAAGGAAGCTATTGCCCTTCAACTGTTTGGTGGAGCTGCAAAACAGCTTGAAGATGAAACCAAATTAAGGGGAGACATCCATATTTTAATCGTTGGAGACCCTGGTATCGGTAAATCTCAAATATTGAAATACGTTTCAAGATTAGCTCCTAGAAGTATCTATACAAGTGGTAAAGGTACAAGTGGTGCCGGTTTAACTGCTGCGGCGGTAAGGGACGAACTTGGTGGATGGTCTCTTGAAGCTGGTGCACTGGTACTTGGGGACCAGGGTAACGTATGTGTTGACGAACTGGACAAGATGAGGTCAGAAGACCGTTCAGCACTTCACGAAGCACTGGAACAGCAGACAGTAAGTATTGCAAAAGCAGGAATCATGGCTACATTAAATTCCAGATGTTCAGTTCTTGCAGCAGCAAACCCTAAATTCGGAAGATTTGACAGGTATAAAGTGCTTGCAGAGCAAATTGATTTGCCTGCCCCAATTATTTCACGTTTCGATTTAATTTTTGTAATTGAAGATAAACCTAGCAGAGATGGAGATTCAAAATTAGCAGACCATATTTTAAAAATACATAAAGAAAACACTGTTGATTATGAAATTGAACCTGAACTGCTCAGAAAATACATTGCATATGCCCGTAAAAATGTTAATCCTCAATTAACCGATGAAGCCAATGCAATCTTAAGGGAGTTCTACGTCAATACAAGAAACAGCAATCCCGAAGAGCAAAGTGCAGTCCCTATCACTGCAAGGCAGCTTGAAGCTATCATCCGTTTGGCTGAAGCCAGCGCAAAAGTAAAACTGAAAGATAAGGTTGAAAAAGAGGATGCAGAGAAGG
The DNA here is from genome assembly GCA_030539985.1 of Methanobrevibacter sp. Lineage (GTDB taxonomy): Archaea > Methanobacteriota > Methanobacteria > Methanobacteriales > Methanobacteriaceae > Methanocatella. Next base: position 13,075 of record JAUNXD010000014.1, on the reverse strand, counting down.
CCGTAAGGTTGACAATGTTCTGTCTTAAGGATGTCGGTGTTGATCCTGAAACCGGTGAAATCGATATTGAGATTCTTGAAGGTGGAACCCCTAAATCAGATAGGGACAAAATCCAAAGGGTAACCGAAGAAATAAAACTTCTTGAAGAAGAATTTGCCGGAGATGCTCCATTAAATGTGTTAATTACCAATATGAGTGACAAATATGGAGTAAGTCAGGATAAAACCGAGCAAATCGTGAGAAACCTAAAGCAGAAGGGAGTAATCTACGAACCGAATACAGGATACTTCAGACGAGTACTCTAGAGATGGAAATATTTTTCTAATATTTTATCTCAACCCATTTTTTTAATTTTGACATGCACTCATTCTTTTTAAAACCAAACATGTGCCAACATCATTAAATTTAATTATTATTAAAGATAAACTTAATATTGTTATGAAGAAATTGTTGTTGATTGTTCTTATCTTTTTAATTATAGGTGCTGTTAGTGCCCATGATGATGTAAATGGCACTGCAGACAATTTGCTGAAAGATACAGAATATAATTCGGACATCGACGATAATGATGGAACATTGGTAGTTGAAGAAAACGATTATATCCCTATTAATGTCAATGTTGAGGAACCATGGAGTTTGAATGTTTATATCGACAGATATAACTCTACAGTCAATGGCGAATTGGTCAATGTGGAAGATAACCAAGTCGATATTCCAACAAGCGTCATGAAGGATGAAGAAGTTCCTTTAGGCCTGGGAAAACATAATATAGTTTATGAATTCAAATTCACCAACACCCTATCAGTATACAAACCTGAAGCCTACATCAGCGATTCCGGTGTGGTTTTTGACTTTAAATTAATCCGTACAAGCAAAAATCCGCAAAATTCCATTTACAGGTTCAACTCACAATTTAACATTATCCAAAGCGTGGACCCGATTACAGCAACATTCAATTCACAAGACATTACCATAACCCATTCCGATTCGCTTTCATTCAATCTCAGGGGACTGAGTTCAGGTAATGTGAACATTTATCTTGATGATGTGCTTTTCAATTCATTTGAAATTGATGATAATCCTTATGAGGACGAAATTGACACTACCAAATTGGCAATAGGATCATATAACCTTGTCTGCGTGGTGGAATCTGACAAAGTATATGCGGAGTATAATGTCAGTGCAGACACATCAAATTCAATGATTAATTTCAAGTTTACCAAATCCAAAATTGTTCAAACACCAAACAGATACATCACGATTATAAATGCCACTTTAAACGTTAAAGACATTCCAGAATTAAATCCCATTTATGTAACTGCCCCTCAAATCAACATAACCTACACAAGAAGCATTCCAATACGATTCGAAGGTGATGGAGCAGGAGACATTTCAGTCTTTATTGATGGTAATTAGGTTTATGACAACTCCATTATGTTGTCCTGGGAAAATATATGTTATATTCCTACAAAAGATGGCGATGGAAATTATTTCAATGAAGGGCTTCATGACATTTCATTTGAATTCACATTCTCAGACAAGTATGTGCGGTTCAATCCTACAGTAGCATGGCAGAATAATGCCCTGATATTCTACTTTTTGAAATCACAGGAAAGCAGTGCCTTTTTAAATGACAAATATATAGTAAATACAAAACTGAACATAATCAATAAAAATGCACAGTTCATTCCAATCGATTCAAATGCTGTCGTAAGCATTGTTCATACAAACGATATAAACCTTAAAATCGAAGGTTTACCTTATTCTTATAATTTAACTGTTTTTGTCGATGACGTGGAAATCCATGACTCCTATTCAAACAGCAACACAGCCAACATCAAGACATTCTTTGCAAGGACATCAATTGAGGAGACAAATGAAAGGGACATCCAAACTGGAACCCATAGCCTAAGATTTGAGTTTAAGGCATTATACAAATATGATGTTGGCGTTACATTCAAAAACAATGTATTGAATTTCAAATTCACCCAGATTGATTCCACCCTTAACCCGAATGGAGTCTATTATCAGTTAAACACTTCCCTAATCGTTACCGAAAAGCCAAAGACCGTCCATATCCGAAATGTGAAAAATTACACTTATTTTGAGGATACCGAGCTCAATGTTAAGATGGATTTATATAAACCGGAAGAGGACGAAGATGACTGGGAAGAAGGGGATTGGGAAAATCCTATAGGCACACAGGATGTTGGAATCATAGTGAGCGATGCAAATGGAATAGTCTACATTGAGGATAATCTGATAAACGTTTACGAATATACTCAGTGGAATTTTGAATTTGAAAACGAAAAGCTGCCTAAACCTGGAATTTATACCATGAAAATTATCAATTTGGCAGATGAAACTTATGACACCATATCTTTTGAAGTTAAAAAGGCCAACCGGGTTTTCAAGAAAAAATATACTTCAGATGACTTTGATGTTCTTTTTACCCTTGATTTTTCAAAATGTAAAGGAGATTTGAATGTACCTTGCTACATTACTCTAGACGATGAGGAAAAAGTAATTACCGTTAAAAACAGTGCAGGTAAGAACAAAAGAGAAATGCTTTTTAAAGACATAGATCCCGGAACTTACACTGCAACATTTACACTTAAGGGAAATGAGATATATAATGATGTTACCTTAAAATTGAAGGTCACAGTGAAAAAAGAAGAGCCTAAAATCACTTACCAGAAAAGTGGAGGAAATAAGCTTGACCTAACAATAGATATTGGCAAATCCAAAACTGATGCCGTATTGATTGTGAGTGCTGGAGGACAGCAAAAGAAATTTACAGTGAACAAGAATACAAAACATCTTACAGTTGAATTTGACAATTTAAATTCCGGCACATATAATGTTAAAATAGATTTCCAAGGCAATGAAAGATACAAATCCAAAACCCTTACCACCACTCTTGGAATATCCTCACATTCAAAGTCACCAGCCCCACAGCCTTCAAATAATGTCACAAAACCTGGAAAAGGTTTGGGGAACAATACCGGTGGAATAGGTACTGGCAGTGGAGATTCCAATGCTACCGGCAGCGGAAACGGTACTGTCAATGGAAAATTGTCATTGAACGGCAAGGGATTTAACGGAGATTTCGGATCTCAGGGAAGCGGACATGGGGACGGATCCAAAAGTTATGAGATAAACAAGAAAATAGACCTTGACGACAATGTAAACACATTATTAATATTTCTGATTATAGCAATGATTCTTCTGTTTATTAGTTTCCTTTATGAAAGAAGAGATGATGACGAAGATGAGGAATATTAGTACCTCAATTGTTCTTTTTTTAGTAATTTTTTTACGATAATATAAAAATTGTTTTTTAAATTTCAATACCAATTAAATATTACCTCATTGAAATATAGTATTATATTCAATTTTGAAATGAAAAGTTGGAGTTGTTAGATTATGAAAATACGAAAGATAATGCTAATAACATTTTTGTTATTGGCCGTTTTAGCAATAGGCACCGTTAGTGCATCAGATGATGTTGCATCAGACAACCTGACAGTCAGTGATGATGCAGATGTCATCGAAGAAGATGATTATGACAGCGATGAATATTATATTGATGCAGATGAAGATGAAATATGCATTGATATTGACGATGAAGAGTATGATGAGGAATATGAAGTCGCATCAATAGTGTTGCCACTGAATACAAATGGCAGTTTCCAAATTTTCAATAATGAAGAAGTAGTTGCACGTTCGGATGTTAATGAAAATGATGAGGATCATTGGTATGAAGATGATGGAGATTTATGTGGCTCCATACTTTTAAAAGATATTAATTTAACTAAAATTAATGATGGTGATGAACTCTCATTCAAATTCTTCGAAGTTAAAGAAGGAAAATACGTTCCAATTGACAGTTTTACAAAAAAATACAAAGTTAGTTTAGATGAAACCACAATAAAATTATCTGAAATTGGTGATGAAGAGGATGTTGAAGTCGAATATGGAGATTTGGATATCATCATGACTGAAGGCTGGCAAGATGAGAAATTACTTGAGTTTATAGTTAGAAAAGACATAACTGGTAAAATTAAAATTTATCTTAATGATACAGTCGCATTTGAAAAGGACTTATCTAATTTTACAGCTGACCCAGAAGACGATGAAGATTTCAATCATTATATTATCCTCGTAGGTGATTTAAACATAAACCAACCTGGGGAGTACGTTATACAAGAATACCTTGATAATGAAAATGGAACACATATATATCAATATGATGAAGAAGAACCTGGAATTTTAGTATTATATGAACCTCAAACAATGACCGTGGGCGATGTAACAATCGACGTTACTCCCTTACCTACAACAATCGACGAGAATGAAAGTTTAATTACAATTGATGCAACCGCCAGTGAAGATGATGAAATTTTGATTTATGTTGATGGAAATGAAACCCCACTCAAGGTTAATATTGGTGAATGTAAAAAAGATGATTTTGAAAATTATTTCATAAGCGCCAAGCAATTAAATCTTAGTGTAGGAAAACATGATTTAAAAATTACCTACAAAGAACATAATTTAAATGCTAAAGTTAATTTGGCATCTAAACTTATAATTGAACTGCCCAAAAAGGATGAAATAATTTATACCACATTTAATGACATTTTTGTTTTGATAAGCTTAGACGAAGAGGATATTTATGAATATGGCATTAGCGGTACAATAAATTTAACAATAATAAATAGTAATGGAAATACCGTAGCCACTTTGGAAAAAGATATTGATCAAATATCATACGATACTGAACAAGAAGCTCTTGTAATATACACTGAAGATATGGAAGTGGAATTAAATGGAAATTATACTGTTACTGTGAGATATTTCGACGGCAATGAAGCCGAAACTCAAGTTAGCGGCCTTGTAACTTTCAAATCATTCGAACCAGAATATTGTGGAACTTCAATCCAGGGAATCGTTAAAAATGAAAATGATACTGTAATCACATTCATTAATCTTCCTCTAAGAGATTATGTCCTAATTAAAATTGATGGAAATGAACCTATAAAAATTGATGAATCTACTTTAGAAGACTGTTTTGATTCTGAAAATGGAGTATACTATATAAAATATGATAAAATTAAAGAAGTTGCAGATGGACCTCACTCAATAAATGTATACATTGAGTCCAATAATGTTCGCATTGATTTGGCCAATGGCACTTTACTCGTTGATTTAGAGAAAAACATTGACCCTGAATTAACAATTACCGTTTCAAACATTGAAGAGGGCAATGCAGCCAATGTAATAATTAAAACCAATGCCTCATTCACCGGGGAGATCACATTGCAGGTTGCAAATAAAAATTACACTGTCAATGTCGTTAACGGTCAAGCAACCATTTCAATTCCAGGCTTAACAGCAAATACCTATACTGCAACTGCATTCCTGAAATCAGATGGTATATTTAATGACAGCATTAAAACCGCTACATTTACAGTAATTTCAAAAGCAGTACCTCCTGTTAAAAAAGCGGATGTCATTAAACTGACCTTAAAAAAGGTCAAGGTTAAAAAATCAGCCAAAAAGCTTGTCCTAAAAGCAACCTTAAAAATAAATGGCAAAGCAGTTAAAGGTAAAACAATCACCTTTAAATTCAATGGTAAAACCTACAAAGCAAAAACCAATAAGAAAGGTGTTGCTAAGGCAACCATTAAGAAGAAAGTATTGAAAAAGCTTAAAGTTGGTAAAAAAGTAACCTATACTGCAAAATACCTAACCAAAACAGTCAAAAAAACAGTTAAAGTAAAAAAATAAGGACAATTATTAAACTCCTTATTTTTTCTTATTTTTTTAAATCATTCAATAAACATCACAAAAATTATAACTGACACTTCTATTTTTGTTTTTTCATCAAAAACCAAAAATACAAAATCCATCAAGCTGATAAACTATTTAAAACAATAGTACGTAAAATTATTTGATTTTTTTAAAATAACAATACATTAATATAACATTAAAACTAAACTTAATATATTATACTTATACTAATTTTTATAAGGAGAGATAATTATGGATAAATATGAAGATTTATTAGAAAGAGCAATAGACCAATTACCTCCTGAAGTATTTGAACACAAAAGATTCAAAATCCCTAAAGCTTATTCAGATATCCAAGGTAATAGAACTTTCATCAAAAACTTTAAAGATGTTGCAGAAGGTTTAAACAGAGACCCTCAGCATTTATTGAAATTCCTGATGAGAGAATTAGGTACTGCAGGAAATATTGAAGGTCAAAGAGCAATTTTACAGGGTAAATTTACCCATTACCTAATCAATGAAAGAATTGAAGATTATGTAGACAAATATGTTATTTGTCACGAATGTAACAGACCTGATACAAGAATTATCAGAGAAGGTAGAATATTCTTACTTAAATGTGCTGCATGCGGTGCAACAGCACCTTTAAAATCATTATAATTCTACTTTTTTACTTATTTTTTTGAGATAATATGTTTTGTCCAGAGTGCGGAAGTACAGACAAAGAAATGGTTGGAGACATCTGCATAGACTGTTTTTTAAAAGAATTTCAGATGATTGAAATACCTGAACGCATTGAAGTTCAAATATGCAGCCACTGCAACAGCAAACTCGAAGAGGGTAAATGGAGCGATGAATTCATTCCCGAAGAGGAAATCATTTACAGAGCACTTGAGAGAAACATCAAAATCGCTGACGAAGTTGAAAATGAAATCATCAACCTTGAAATAGACCAGATCAAGGGCACAATATCCTCATGTTATGTTGAAGTTATCGGAGAAGTTCATGGAACCCGAATTGAAGAGACGCATGACTGTGAAGTCAAAATCCTCAAAACAGTTTGTCCTACCTGCAGCAAAATACAGTCAGGTTATTATGAAACTGTAGTTCAATTCAGAGCCGATTCAAGAGAGATAAAAACCGAAGAATATGCCAAAGCCGATGAAATTGTAGAAAGAACATTAGTAAAACAATCCAAAAGCGATAAACTGGCTTATTGTCCTCAGATTGCAAAGCTAAAGGAAGGTTATGACTATTATATAGGATCCTTTAAGACAGGCCATAAGGTGGCTGAAGCCCTGACAGAAGAGTTTGGAGGCATTGTAAAGGAATCTCCAAGGCTTATCAGTGAAGACAAATCCACCGGAAAAGGACTTTACAGAGTTTGGATTTCAGTCAGAATTCCTGAATTTGAAATTAATGATTTTATTGACTTTGAAGACAAGATTTTACAGGTTAAAAGCATCAGCAAAAGCAGCGTTGTTGGAGTGGACATTTCAACAGCCAAAAAGCATAATATTCCAATGAAAAATATGGAAAACATTAAGCTTGTTAAAAAATCAGAGGATATAGAGACCGCAACAATCATTTCAAAATCCCCTCAATTCATACAGATACTCGATCCGATTGACTATTCCACATTGGACATAAATATGACCGAGGAATACAATAAACTGAATGCCGGACAGGAGATAAATCTCATTAGAATTGAAAATAACGTTTATTTATTGATTTAAGTGATAAAATGAATATTGAAGAGAAAATTCAATTAATCGAAGAAGGAACCTTAGAAGTTATAGACACTGATGAATTAAAGGAAGTGCTTGAAAAAGACCAACCTATAGCTTATACAGGTTATGAACCTTCAGGTAAAATCCATTTGGGACATGCAGTAACCGTGCAGAAGTTAAAACAATTGCAGAAGTTAGGTTTTAAAATCAAAATCCTTTTGGCGGATTACCATGCGTTTTTAAATGGAAAAGGAACTGTTGAAGAGATAGCTGAAACTGCAGAGTACAATAAAAAATGTTTCCAGGCCCTCGGTCTTGATGAAACTACAGAATATGTTTTAGGCTCATCTTTCCAGTTAGAACCTGATTATACCGATAAAGTTTATCAATTAGCAACTATGACCACATTAAAGAGAGCCAGAAGAAGTATGGATCAGGTAAGCCGTGCAGACGACAATCCGAAAGTGGCCAGTGTGATTTATCCTATTATGCAGACTGTAGATATGGCCGCTTTAGAAGTTGATATTGCACTTGGAGGAATGGAACAGAGAAAAATCCAGATGCTTGCTCGTGAAAACCTTGAAAAAATTGGGGAAAACGTACCTGTATGTATTCACACCCCATTGTTGCATGGCCTTGACGGCGATGCAAAAATGAGCTCAAGTAAAGGAAACTACATTGCCGTTGATGATTCCGTTGAGACAATTGCTAAAAAAATCAAGAAAAGTTTCTGTCCACAGGGCGAAGTTGAAGGAAATCCTATGATAGAAATTGCAGAAACTTTTGTTTTCCCAAATCAAGATACTTTACTTATTAAAAGGCCTGAAAAGTTCGGTGGAGACATTGAACTTACACATGACGAGTTAATTAAAGACTTCTCTGAAGGCAACTTACATCCAATGGATTTGAAAAATGGAATTAAAGACTTCTTAATTGAATTCTTTGCTCCTGTAAGAGAATATATGGAGGAAAACTGATGGTAGAAGAAAAAGAAGAATTCGAAATGGGCATACCTAATGGCGTTGGCGAACAGATGCTTGCACACGCTTTTGAAAAATTCGACATCAAACTGGAACATGGTGAATTTGGCCCTAAGATAATTGGCGAATATGATGAGCTTGTAAAGACAAGAGCGTTTTTGGAAAATGCAATTCGCGAAAGATTAAAAGAATTGGAAGGAGATAAGTAATCTCCCCACTTATTTTTTTAAAAATATTATTTAAGTTCATATTTGAGTGCCCCTGATGGGCATTTATCAATGATTTCAGCAATTTCTGTTGCTGGAGCCTGGGATACGTCAACCCAAGGCCTTCTTGAAACATCAAAGACCTTATCATTGCCTCGCAGGCATTCCGCTGCATGTTCGCACAAATCAGGTTTCCAAAAAACGATTATCTCATCATTTTCATAGGCTTTGTATCCTTTGTTGATTAACTCCTCTTTGACTGACATATTATCACCATAGAATATTATTTTTTTCTCAATTCACAAAATACAATCTGGACAAACTCCCAAATATGGTGCAACCGCCTTTTTGACATCTGAAGAAACCTTGTTTATACCGTTGGTGGCGTCAATTATTTCACAGGTATAATCCTTGGACAATTCCAAATATTTTTGTCTGGTAACTGTTAAAAACTCCTCATTTTCAAAGGTATCCTTACCCTCAGTCCTTGCAACCGATGTTTTAACGTCAAGATCCATCAGTATCAGCAAGTCCGGCCTTTTGGCATATTTATTTAAAACGCTCACCCATTCAGGATCATCCTGATAAACAAGAGATGAGATGAATGACCTGTCTGAAATGATGATTTTGGATTCATCCTCCAGTCTGTTCATTATTTCCATTCTGTCGGCTGCAAAAAGCAGAGCCAATACTCTTTGAACACCTTCACTTTGAGCATCAGGACGTTCTAAAATACGTCTAATTAATCTTCCGACTTCAGAATCGGTCGGTTCAACCAGTGTTTCAACCCTAAAACCGTTTGCTTCCAGCCATTCCTTTAACATTTGAATTTGGGTTGTTTTTCCTGCACCGTCAATTCCTTCAAAAACTATATACATATGATAGAATATGTTTTACTTTAATATATAATTAATTCCAAAGATATTAATGTATAAACAATCAAGGTGTAAAATTAAAATGGTATTAGAAGAATTATTGGCTCCGGCAGGTTCCCCCGAAGTGTTGACAATAGCAGTCAATGCCGGAGCGGATGCAGTTTATATTGCCGGACAAAAGTATGGTGCCAGAGCATATGCTAAAAACTTCAGCTTCGAAGAAATAGAAAATGCAGTGAATTACGCTCATATGAACGGTGCAAAAATCCATGTGACCGTAAACACGTTAGTGAATAACTTTGAGATTGTTGACGTTTTACAATACTTGTTCAAGCTATATCAGATTGGAGTCGATGCAGTAATCGTACAGGATTTCGGACTGGTCTGGCTTTTGAAAACATTCATTCCAGATTTGGAGGTTCATGCATCAACACAGATGGGGCTGAACAATTACTCATCAATAAAATGGGCTGCCAAAAACAATATAAAAAGGGTCGTTCTTCCAAGGGAAGTTACAATTGACCAAATCAGACAGACAACAGAACAGCTTAAAAAGGACAATATCAACATGGACATTGAAGTGTTTGGCCATGGAGCGCTATGCTATTGTGTAAGCGGAAAATGCTATATGTCATCCTATAACAGCGGCAGAAGCGGAAACCGTGGAGCCTGTGCCCAACCCTGCAGAAGAGAATACCGTTTGAAATACAGAGGATACAATATCGGAAACGGATACCTGCTGTCAACACACGACCTTGCGACATACAATAATCTGAAAGCAATCGAAGATGCCGGAGTCAAATCCCTTAAGCTGGAAGGGAGAATGAAATCCGGAGATTATATCGGAACAATCACAAACAGTTACAGAAACCTCATTGACGGCAATGAGGGAGACTATAAAAAAGATTTGCACCTTGTTTTCAACAGACAGTTTACCAACGGATACATGATGGGAGATAAGCCTGGAGACGTTATGGGAAGAGACCATTCAGGCCATGAAGGATTATACATCGGAGACATTGTGGATATTGAAGACACCAAAGTTACAATTGAGATTAAAAACAAGGAAATTCCAGTCATTTTGGAACCTGGTGACGGGATTGCCTTTAAATACAACGGAAAAATCAAGGGAATCTATCTTGAAAACATCATAAAGCAGGATGAAAATGAAATCATAATCGACACAACACGTCTCGTAAAGGTCGGAACCGAAGTGTTTATCAGTTATTCCAAATCAACCCACGAATATCTAAAGCAATTTGAAAAGGAAACCATCAAAAACAATGTTGGAATCAGCCTGTCCCTTACATGGGATGAAAACCTGAATCTGTTTACAAAAGTTGAATATTACCTTGATGATGAACTGATTAATTTCAGACACAAGACACTGGACAAATTCGAAAAGGCTAAAAATAAACCGGTCAGTAAAGAAACCATTGAAAAACAGCTTAAAAAAACTGGAGGAACACCATTTTACATTGAAAACATTCGATTCAACAACATGCCTGACGACATTTTCATACCAATCAGCGAAATCAATCAGATAAGGCGTGAAATATTGGACACAGCAACCGAACTTTTAATGAACCACTACACTCCAACCAAAAAATCAGTAAAAGCAGTGCGTAAGGATTTGACTAAATTCATTGAGGATTATGAAGGAAATCCTGGTAAAATCAAAAAGAAAACACCGAAACTGTCAATATTCATTGATGACATCTCTCAAATCAAGGCAACTTCCGGATTTGACCTGAAAAGAATTTACTTTGATGGAAACTGCCACTACAACAATCCCGATGATTACTTTAAAAATATAAAGGAAACTTTAAAGCAGGGCAGTCTGATGGCCGCTCCAACTGAGTTCGTTTGGGTGTTATCATCATTCATATCCGAAGAGGATGCAATAAAATGCAATGAGATAGTCAAGGAACTTCAGGATGAGGGAATAATCATTTCAGTAATGGGCGACTGGCCTGGAATGAGTGAGATATTCGACTGTTCAATTCATGGAAACCATAACCTTAATGTGTGGAACAGCTTCTGCGTGCATAACCTGAATGCGGCAGGGTTCAAATCACTGATTTTATCATCAGAGCTTTCAGGCAATGAAATTAAGGAAACTGTCTTGAGAAACCATGACAGAAACATTGATTTGGAAATGATTGTCAATGGAAACCTTGAAGTTATTGTAAGTAAAGACGACTTCACCAATTTAAACGATGGCAAAGATTTCATAATATCAAACGATGCCGATTATGCAACCTTAGAAGATAAGAAAAGGAAAAAATTCAAATATAAAATATTCTTTGACTATAACAGACAGAGCCACATCATCAACAAGGATTGCCTGTGCCTGATTGAAGAGATTAATGAAATAAAGGAATTCGGTCTTGATTCATTGATATTGGACTGCAGATATTCCAATGAAAAATATACATCACAAATCCTGTCAATTTATAATGAAAGCCTTAAAAACAAGCTTCAGGATGAGTTAACAGAATATAAATATCAGATTATGGATTTCTCACAATCCTACATCAACAAGGGCAATTATATTGAAGGCAGACTACATGAGGACAAATCATGAGAATACCTGAATTGCTTGCACCGGTCGGGTCAATGAACCATCTGAAAGTCGCAATAAATGCCGGAGCTAGTGCGGTTTATTTATCCGGCAAAAACTATGGTGCCCGCAAATACGCCGAGAATTTCACATTGAATGAAATTGAGGAAGCGATAAACATAGCACACATGCACAATGTCCGGGTTTACGTTACCGTGAACACCCTAATCAAGGAAAGCGAACTTGAAAATGTGATGAATTATTTATCCAAATTATATGCAATGGGTGCAGATGCTGTTTTGGTGCAGGATTTGGGATTGGTTGAATTAATAAGGAAACATTTGCCTGATTTAAAAATTCACGCCTCAACACAAATGACATGTGAAAATCAGCTGAAATTAAATTACCTGGAAAGCAAGGGGATTAAAAGAGTTGTTCTTCCTCGTGAAATGAGAGCGGAAGAAATCAAAAATCTTAAAACAGATATGGAACTTGAAATATTTGTTCATGGCGCATTATGCTATTCATATTCGGGACAATGCTTGATGAGCAGTTTTAAAGGTGGAAGAAGTGGAAACAGAGGAACCTGTGCACAACCTTGTCGTCAAAAATACCGGATTGACGGAATAAAAAAACAGGATTATTACTTATCACCATGTGATTTAAGCTTATTTAAACGTTTAAAGGAAATTTCAGAGCTGAATATTCGCTGCATCAAAATTGAAGGTAGAATGAGATCAAAGGAATATCTGGCAATTGTTGTAAGCAACTACCGAAAAGCATTGAATAAATTAAAAAGCGGAAAGCAGACCTCATCTGAAGAAATTGATTTGGTTTTCAACAGAGGATTCTGCGAAGGCCAGTTCATGAATTCCTCAAAAAGAAGCCTCAGGGCAGGCCACATCGGATTGAATATAGGGCGAGTAAT
>JAUNXD010000125.1 GCA_030539985.1 Methanobrevibacter sp. | reverse complement strand
TTCGTATTTTTTTCTAATTTTAACTTAATTCTATTTGCGCAATGATGTAAGTTAAACACACTCTTTAAAATTCAATGCTTTCCATGACATTTGGAATTAATGTTTTAGAGTTTGGAACCAATTTTTCAAATTCCTCAGGGTTCTGTGCAATTGAAGGAAATGTATTGTAGTGCATTGGAATAACAAATTTGGGTTTAATCCAGCTAGCTGCAATTGATGCTTCTTTGATGTCCATTGTAAAAATGTTTCCAATAGGTAATATTGCAATATCCGGTTTGTAAATTTCTCCAATTACAAATTTCATATCAGAGAAAAGTCCAGTATCTCCAGCATGAAAAACTTTCAAATTGTTGTCGAAAGTCAATAAAAAGCTTCCAGGATTCCCTGCATATTTTGTATCAATTTCAAAGTCAAATGTTGAGCTGTGTCTGGCTTCAAGCATTCTGATTTCAACATCCTCAAATTTAACGGATGCACCATAGTTAATTCCAATGGCATTTACTCCTTTTCTTTGAAGATATATGGAAATTTCATAATTTGTTATAACAATCAAATTTGTATTGTTTCTTGATATTTCAATGACATCTCCGAAGTGGTCTGCATGGCCGTGGGTGATGCAGATAATGTCAGGATGCAAATCGCTAATTTTTAGAGGGCATACAGGATTTGCCTGAATGAATGGGTCGATTAAAATATTTAATCCTCTATTTGAGGTTAATTCAAATGCCGAATGACCTAACCATTTAAGTTTCATATTTTACAGACCCCATCAGCACAACTGTCTGCGTCCTTATCATCATCAACTTCCTTTTCTGCAACAATTTGTGACAGGACACTTTTAAAGTCATCATATGATAATGCGCCTGGAATTGAGTATTTATTGTCAAATAAATAAAATGGAACACCATGTATTCCTCCGGATAATGCAATATCCTCGTCTTCTTCAACCTGACTGTTGTATAAATTACTGTTCAGCACGTCATTTATTTGATTTTCATCCAAACCTGCATCTAAAGCGATTTTAAGTAGCACTTCCTTATCTGCCAGCTTAAGGTTTTCAACAAAATAAGCATCAAATAGTAATCTGGCCAGTTTTTCCACATTTTCAGGATATTTGTCCTGTGCCAGTTTCATCAGTCTGTGGGCATCACGGGTGTTAGTGTAAAGTGTTGATTCATATTTAAAATCAATGCCCTCATCACGGCCAAGCCCTGAAATTTGTGCAACCTGCTTTCTAGCGTCTTCAATTGATAGGCCATATTTGATGGCAAACCTTTCAACAGTAGTGGATTTGACATCCTTTGGTGCGTTTTGATCAAGCTCAAAAGCACGGATATCAAATTCAACATCCAAATTTAAATCATTGATTGCTCTTTTTAATCTGCTATTGCCAATGTAACAGTATGGACAGGCAAAGTCGCTCCAGTATGTAATTTTCATAATATTCCTCAAAGAAATATTTAAAAGATTTAATTAATAAATAAGTAAGTAACTGTATAATTACTTGGTAGATAATATGATTAGCAATGATATTTGCCCGATTGGAAATACTTTAGATTTGTTTAACAGGAAATGGATTTTTTGTATCATGTCAAATATATTCAGGGGAATGACACATTTCAACGAGTTTAAGGATGCAAATCCCACAATCAGTAATCATGTGTTGGCACAGACTCTGAAGTATATGGAAGAACAGGAACTAATCACCAAGACAGTTGTTGATGAGCACCATAATAAGACAGAATATGCTTTAACTCCTAAAGGCCTTAGGGCTAATAGGATACTATATGAAATCACTGAGTATTATTTTGATGAATTGAATTATTCCAATTCTGATGATGTGGAAATTGAAGAACTTTTGGGTGAATACCGCAAAATTTACAATATCAGGTAAGTTTATAATTACTTATTTCTTTTTATACTATTTTTTACTAATTACTTTTTATGAAATCCATATTTGATAAATGTAAATTCGGTGACTTAATACTTAACAGCAGAATCATCAGAACAGGTTTATGGGAATCCCAACAAGATGATTTAAACGCAATTTATGATAGATATGAAAAAATAGCCTCAAGCGGGGTTGGTCTAATTACTTCTGAGTTGTATTCAATATATCCTAATGATAAGTTTAGTGAACATTCCTTTAAAATGAGCAATCGGAATTTCATGACTGTGGCAAGAAAATTGGCTGAAATTTGCCATAGTTATGGGGTTGCAATTTTAGGGCAAGTTGAATTCATCAAATTCAACCGTGGAATTGACTTGGATATTTCAGTCAATGATTTAACTGTTGAAGATATTCGTAAAATACAGGCGGATATTATTTCTGCAGCTCAACAGTTGCAATTTGCAGGATTTGACGGGATTCAATTGTCAATAGGTAATAATTTTTACCTATCTAAATTCATCAATCCATATTATAATCAAAGGGAAGATAATTATGGTGGAAATTTATTTAATAGGTCACGTTTGGTTTTGGAATTGGTTAAAGTAATGAAAGATAACTTGGATTTACATATTTCCTGCAAAATCAACACGTTTGATGAGAGGAAAAATGGATTTAATTCAACTGAAAGTTTTAAAGCTTGTAAATTACTTGAAAAAGTTGGAGTTGACAGTCTTCAGTTAACACGACCTCTTTCACCTTTGTATTTCACCAACAAAGTATCTGGAGAAGATGAACTAATAGATTATACTTCTAAACTAATAGATTCTGTTGACATTCCTGTCATTGTTGGTGGGGGATTTAATGATATGATTCATATGAATGAATTGCTGAACAGTACTAATATTGAATTTATGTCAATGTACAGGCCTTTTGTTGCGAAGGAAGATTTTTTAAATAATTGGAAAATCAATGGTGAAGGTAAATCCAAATGTTTGAAATGCAATAATTGTTATAGGACAAAGACCAGCACATGTTACCATTATTAGGGTAATTTAAGGAAGCAAAAGTTGAGATTAATTATTGAATCAGTTAATTTTAGGTAATTTGTGAATTACTTTCTCCTTTTTATATTCCTTTTATCTAATATGTAACTATGAAAAGTATATTTGACAACACTAAATTCGGCAGTCTTGAGGTTTCCAGTCGTATAATAAGAAATGGGTTGTGGGAATCCCAAAACGATTCCAGTAAAAATCTGTCTCAGGATGTATTTGACAGATATGAAAAATTATCAAAAAATAATGTTGGCGTAATAGTCTCCGAGTTGATTTCATTATATAGTCATGACAGATTCAGTGATTTTACTGATTATATTAATGCTCCTTCATTCATACGGGACTTTAAAGAGGTTACCAGCATAGCCCATGAAAATAATACTCCAATTCTTGCCCAAATAGGCTTTGTCAACTGTAATGTAAATGGGAAACAGATGATGGAAGTCAATGATTTGACTTTGGAGGATATAAGGACAATTCAGGCGGATTATATTGTTGCAGCAAAAAAGATAATGTTTGCAGGATTTGATGGAATAGAATTATGCATAGGCAATAATTTTTATTTATCACGTGTCATGAATCCTTTTGAAAATACACGCAGTGACAATTATGGTGGAAATACTTACAATCGTGTGAGAATGGTTTTGGAGATAATTAAATTGATTAAAAAAACAACAGGATTGCATGTTCACTGTAAGGTTAATTTGTATCAGGATGAAGAGGATTCTCTGGAAATTTGCAAAATTCTTGCTGAAAACGGTGCAGATAGCTTACAGATTACTAAATTCTTATCTCCACAATACTTTAGAAAAGGTCAATCAAATCAAGACATGTTAGTGAGCTTTGCGGATAAAGTTGCAAAGAATGTTTCCATCCCCGTTGTTTTAGGTGGGGGAAGGTCAGATATGGATAAAATCATCGAATTGTTAAATAATACTGATATTGACTTTATTTCAATGCAAAGACCCTTTGTAAAAGATCCTACTTTTTTAACTCAATGGAAAATTGATGGATATGGCAAATCTGAATGTAAAACTTGTAACAACTGCTATTGGAAAAAACAGAGTGTTTGTTTGATAGAATATAGTGATTAATCATCATTTTTTTTTTAAAGATATCTGCAATTAAAATAGTTTCATGAAATTTGGTCTAATGAGAGTATTATAGCATCTAAAAATTATTATGTTGCAAAATGAGAGTGTCGAAACTTTTTTATAAGTTTCATACGAATTGTTCGTAGTTTTTTCAAAATAATTTGTCTAATTAATTAAATTTTGTTGGTAATGTACGGTGTATGCTATGTTTCCAATTATAATTGATTTATGGATTACTTTTGTTTTATTAATCTTTTATAATTTCGTTTCCTTTTTTTTAGTAATGATTATATGTGCTGAAATAAATATATTTTATCGAAATTCAATTAATAAATGTGATGTGCTTGCTTGAAGAATTAATTAAAAATATTAGTAAGGATTGATCTACTTTAGATAAAAATGAATTGAAATCTTATATGATTTCAGGATCTATTTTTTTAGAATTAATTGGACTTGTTATATCCTTCTTAATCGTAGATTTACCCACCTCATTTGTAATTAATATTATCATCGGTTTTACAATACTTACATTATTATCAGCAATTATCGTTTATAATCGTGATTATCTTGATGGAAAATATGGATTATTTTATGAAGAATATAAAGGCCTATCTTATCAGGGAGTAGTTTTATTTTTCATTCCTGCAAGTATTGCATTTGCTTTTATTATTTATCCAATTGCTTCACATCAAGGAGGATCTATTCTGCCATTGGATTTTGTTTAGCAGCATTATACCCTGCATTTTTCATGTTTTTAAGAATTAACGTTTATAAAAATGAGAACAGTCGCAAATTAGTAACTGAAGATAAAAATGGAAATATAATCATAGAATATGTTATCGGATATCATCCTGCTATTTATTATATTTTTGGAAGTCTTATAAGTTGCCATCTCATTGGATTTTCATGTTTAACCATGATTATTTCACGTTTCGCCTTAAGGTATAGAAGATTATCGGGGATGGTTTTTTTACTAGTAGTCGATGTAAAAATA
>JAUNXD010000013.1 GCA_030539985.1 Methanobrevibacter sp. | reverse complement strand
TTTAGGTTTAATGGCATTTTCAAAAGACAAAGAATATCCGATAATCTCCAATGATAATGACTTAACATTCTTCGCTGATGAGTTATATAAAAAAAAGTTAACATATCTCATTTACAATTTCAATGATTTAGATATATATAACAATTAACTCCAACAAAATTATTCATGATACTATGATCGAAGTTGAAGTGAAAGCTAGAATCGATAGCTTTAATGAAATTGAAAAGAAACTAGAAGCGATAGGCGCAGTTAAAGCGAAAACAGAATTTCAGGAAGACATCTACTTTCAAAGCCCAATAGTTGATTTTGCAAAAACCGATGAGGCCCTAAGAATCCGTACAACCAACAACAACACCTTCATAACCTACAAGGGTCCGAAACTCAACAGGGACGCCAAAACCAGAAAGGAAGTTGAGATGACAATCGAAAGCGCCGAAAAGGCAAGCGACATATTTGCAGAAATAGGTTTCAATCCGGCAAGGACAGTGAGAAAAAACCGTCAATACTACCGGTATGAAAACTTCGAAATAAGCCTGGACGACGTTGAGGGCCTTCCGCCATACATGGAAATAGAAATTGCACTTGAAAATGGTAAAGACTACAGCGAAGCGCAGGATAAAATCTTTGAACTTTTCGGGAAACTGGGCATTACAGATGGATTTGAGAGAACATCATACATGGAACTTTTAGAAAATTTAAATAATGAATAGCAACAAATATTATATATCAAATTTAAGAAGTGATATATTGCAATATTTTATTAGTCATTATAACAAGGAATGTGAACTGACATTCCCAGAAGACATTACTATTTACGACACAACCCTAAGGGACGGCGAACAGACCCCTGGCGTCTGTTTCAGTTTTGATGAAAAGCTTGAAATCGCAAGAAAGCTTGATCAGTTCAAGATTCATCAGATTGAAGCCGGTTTTCCGATAGTGTCTGAAAAGGAAAGGGAATCAGTCAAGGCAATAGCCAATGAAGGCCTTGACGCTACAATCCTTGGTCTGACAAGAACAAAACCTGAAGACATCGATGCGGCTCTTGACTGTGATGTGGACGGTGTAATCACCTTTGTGGGAACATCAGACATCCATCTTGACCACAAGATGCACATCACAAGGCAGGATGCAATCAACCTGTGTGAAACCGCAGTGGATTATGCAAAGGACCATGGCCTTTTCGTTGCATTTTCAGCCGAAGACGCAACAAGAACAGACATTGAATTTTTAAAGCGCATATACTCAAAGGCCGAGGAATGCGGAGCCGACAGGGTTCATATAGCAGACACCACAGGTGCAATTACCCCTCAGGGAATCGACTATCTTGTCCGTGAACTCGTAAAGGATTTGAAACTTGACATTGCCGTTCACCTCCACAATGACTTCGGCTTGGCAGTCATAAACTCAATTGTTGGAGTTCTTGCCGGTGCAAAGGCTGTTTCAACCACTGTCAACGGTATCGGGGAGAGGGCAGGTAATGCCTCACTTGAAGAGCTTATCATGGCAATGAAAATCCTCTACGGCAAGGACTACGGATTCAAAACAAAATACATCAAGGAATTGTCCAATCTCGTATCAAGGGCAAGCGGACTTCCTATCCCATACAACAAGCCTGTTGTCGGAAACAACGTCTTCAGACACGAATCAGGAATTCACGTTGATGCCGTGATTGAAGAGCCTTTATGCTATGAACCGTATCTTCCCGAACTTGTGGGTCAGAAACGCCAGCTAGTTTTAGGAAAGCATTCAGGATGCAGGGCAGTTAGGGCAAAGCTCAACGAATGCGAACTTGACGTGAGCGATGATGAACTTATTGAAATCGTAAGACAAGTCAAAAAGCAAAGGGAAGAAGGAAAATACATCAACGATAAAGTGTTTAAGGAAATCGTGAAAAATACCAAGAAATAGGTTATGATTATGAACATTACTGAAAAGATTCTCTCCAAAAAGGCAGGCCATGAAGTTACACCCGGTGAAATCATTGAAATTCCGGTTGACCTTGCAATGTCCCATGACGGAACAAGCCCACCTGCAATCAAGACTTTCGAAAAGATTACCGATAAGGTCTGGGACCCAGATAAAATCGCAATAATATTCGACCATAACGTTCCGGCCAATACAATCGGCTCTGCAGAGTTTCAGAAGGTTTGCCGTGAGTTCATCAAAAAGCAGAATATCACAAAAAACTACATTCACGGCGAAGGAATCTGCCATCAGGTAGTTCCTGAAATGGGTCTTGCGGAACCTGGAATGGTAATTGTCGGTGCCGATTCGCATACATGCACATACGGTGCATTCGGAGCGTTTTCAACAGGTATGGGTGCAACAGACCTTGCGATGGTTTGGGCGACAGGAAAGACCTGGTTCATGGTTCCGGAAGCGATACGGATGAACGTTACCGGTGATTTGAACCCTTATATCGCACCTAAAGACATCATCCTCAACATAATCGGAAGCATCGGAATAGCCGGCGCAACCTATAAGACCGCCGAATTCTGCGGCGAAACAATCGAAAATATGGGAGTTGAAGGAAGAGCCACAATGTGCAACATGGCAATTGAGATGGGTGCCAAAAACGGGATAATGGAACCGAATAAAGAGGTCATAGACTACATATGCCAAAAAACAAACAAGACCGAATCCCAACTTGACATCGTAAAATCAGACAAAGACGCAGATTACGAAAAAGAGCTTGACTTTGACATTACAGACTTGGAGCCTCAAATCGCCTGTCCAAATGACGTTGACAACGTGAAAGGCATTTCAGAAGTTGAAGGAACTTCAATCGACCAGTGCCTTATCGGCTCATGCACAAACGGAAGGCTGTCAGATTTAAGGGATGCGGCAGAAATACTTGAAGGTAACAAAATAGATGACAGCGTAAGGCTTCTGATTCTTCCGGCCTCAAGGGAAATATACAGGCAGGCCATCGAACTTGGCTACATCAACACCTTCATTGACTCAGGAGCAATCATCTGCAATCCCGGCTGCGGACCTTGTCTTGGAGGACATATGGGAGTGCTGAGTGAAGGGGAATCCTGCATTTCCACAACCAACAGGAACTTCAAGGGAAGAATGGGAGATCCTAAATCAGAAGTATACTTATCAAATTCAAAGGTGGTTGCTGCCTCAGCAGTCACAGGAGTTATTGCAAATCCAAAAGATTTATAGTGATATAATGGCATCGAATAAAAATGAAGCGAATAAAAGACTGATTGAAAAAATAGATGACCTTGAAAAGGATTACGGAAGACAATTCTCAAACACACAGAAAATTCTTTTGACAACCGACGGGTCAATCACAGCGATTTTAGATGTATTATACGGTAAAATCAGCCTGTTTACCCTCGACCAGCATTTCGGCATTGCAGAAGAAAAGCACGAAAAATTGGTGAATGTCAAAGCAGGTGATGAAATCAATTTCAGGGAAGTTCTTATGCATAAGAATACAAAACCCTTAATTTATGCAGTGTCACACGTTCCTCTGGCGAGATGCAGTGCGGATATTTGTTCAGATTTGCTCAGGGCAGACATACCGATTGGAAGAATATTGAAAAACTATAAAATCGAATCCAGAAGAGAAGTAAACGACATATACATTGAAAAAGCAAACGCAAAACTCACAGAACTGTTCAAGACAGATGAGGATTTTCTTGCACGTGACTATGTCATCATACATGATGATGAGATACTTATGTGGATTAAGGAAATGTTTCCGGTAAGCCATTTTACGGAAATCTAGTGGTTTAAAAAAAAAGAAAAAAATGATAGATGAAAACCATGCTCACAAGAGAATGTAAAATTATTCACGATCATAAAATAATCATATGGACTAAAGAGTCATATCCGATAGACTATTTTAGAAAGTAAGTGATTTAAATGAGTTTAAAAGGAAGTATAGTAAAAAACGTATTTCATGAAAGAATAAATGAAATAGAATCTGAATATTTGATTAAATTCTCAAATACTCAGAAAGTGCTATTGACAGTCGAAGGATCAATTACCTCCATTTTGGACGTTCTGTACGGTAGAGTAAGCATATTTCTCTTAAACAAGTACTTTGAACCTGCAGACAAGAAAAAGGCGGAACTAATCAATGTCAATGAAGGCGATGAAATACACTACAGGGAAGTTCTCATCCACGGAAGGGGAAAGCCTATGATTTATGCTCTCTCACTCATTGCGCTGGACAGATGCAACAAGGCCGCCCATGACGATGTTACAGATGGAGAGATACCTATAGGAAAAATCCTTAAAAAATACAAGATTGAAAGCAGACGTGAAATCCAGGACATATACATTGAAAAGCCTAGTGCCACATTAAGGGAACTGTTCAAGACAGACGAATATTTCGTATGCCGTAACTATGTCGTAATAGAACATGGTGAGATAGTGATGTGGACCAAGGAATCATTCCCTATCAGCTATTTTACAGAAGAAATGTAAGGTGTTAAAATGGGCGTTAAACTCAAGGATATAGTGGAACCGGATTCAATCAGCTTCAGGGACCTTGAAGGAAGGGTGGTGTCAATTGATGCCTTCAACACGCTTTACCAGTTCCTTTCAACAATAAGGCAAAGGGACGGAAGGCCGCTGAGCGATGAAAATGGGAATATAACATCACATTTAAGCGGAATACTGTACAGAAACTCCGCAATGATTGAAAAAGACATCAAACCAATCTATATCTTTGACGGTAAGGCGCCTGAACTCAAAAGCGAAACACAGGCAAAAAGGCGCGAAGTGAGAGATGAGGCAGAACAGATTTACAAGGAAGCGCTTAAGGAAGGAGACACAGAAAAAGCCCGTAAATTTGCAATGAGATCATCAAAATTATCCCCCGAAATCATCGAATCATCAAAAAAGCTCCTGACTTATATGGGAATACCATACGTTGAAGCAAATGGAGAGGGAGAAGCTCAGGCTGCGTACCTTGTAGCCAACGGAGATGCTTATGCCGTTGCATCACAGGATTATGACTGCCTTCTTTTTGGAGCCAAAAGGGTTGTAAGAAACCTTGCAGTTTCATCAAACCTTGGAAACCTTGAATACTACCAGCTGGACAAGGTCCTAAGGCAGCTCAACATTACAAGAGAACAGCTGGTCGATATGGGAATACTCATCGGTACCGACTTTTGCGAAGGCCTCAAGGGAGTGGGTGCCAAAACAGCACTTAAACTGGCGCATAACGGCAAACTGAAAGAAAAAATAGCCGAACTTCAAAAGGAATCAAGCCATGATCTGGATGAAGTCCGGGACATCTTTTTAAAGCACAACGTGAATACCGATTACAGTATAAAATGGGAAAAACCACAGCAGGACAAGATAATTGAATTTTTATGCTACCAGCACGGTTTTTCAGAAGACCGTGTGGCCAAGGCATCGGAAAGACTTAAAAATCTGAATTCCTCACAGGGAAGTCTTGATGCATGGTTCTGATAAAATATTAAAAATTTTTTAATATATATTTTAAATACTATTAAAAAAAGACTCTAATTAGGGTTCTAAATATTGGGTAAAACCTATACAATCTACCACCACACACCCCAGATTGTATAAAAAAACACTTTAAAAATGGCAGCTGTCAAGGGGACGGTGAAAGCTATTTTATCTATTCAATATATTTTATAGAATCCAGATGTTGATGGTTTCTCACCACCACAATCCTGGAAACCATCAATATCTAATATGGCGGGAAGTCCTCGCCGAAAACTTTTTTTGCATATTTCATGGCAAGCATTACCTGAGGCTTATGTTTTTTCATCATCGCCCTTTCAAAGTAATCCCGTGATGGGGATTTCAAAATCAGCTTAAGCAGATTCTCATAGGTCCTACAGGCCAAATCCTTATTGAAATTATATTCGTCAATGATTTCGGGAGTCAGTTTTTCAATGCATGGAAACTCCAGTGTCTTGCAGACGGTATCGGTTGAAAAATAGGTCATTCGAATAAGTGGAGATACCGAAGACACCAGAACATGATTTCCAAGTTTAATCAGAGGAGGTATTCCGGTTTTTTCGTATCGCTCCATTGATGTGAGTTTCTCATAGTTTTTCAAATCAAAGCAGTGCAGTTCAGTGTAGAAATCCGGCTGCAGCTGCTCAATCAAATCCAAAACCTTCAAACCGATTTCGGATTCGTAATATTCCTTTCTGATTGTTGAGATATACTTCGTTTTATCGAAATTAAAAAAATAGAACTGCCCGCAGGACAAATCCTCAACATCTATGCGCCTTAAAAACTTAAGGGAAGTAACTCCTTCATTTCCATGAACGCCGCCGATGAAGAGTTTGGTCGGTCCGGGACCGTTGTCAATGTATCTGAAATAAGACATGAAAAAAAGATTTTTAGAAGGAAACCTATGTTCCTTCCTGCCAGTTTGACATGTAAGCTTTCTGCTTGTCGGTGAGGGAGTCGATTTCAATTCCCATAGCTTTAAGCTTCATGCTGGCAACGTTATAGTCGATTTCATCAGGTGCCTTGGTTACGCCGACAGGCAAATCGTTTTCAAGGATGTGCTTTGCAGACAGTGCCTGTACGGCAAAACTCATGTCCATGATTTCAGCAGGGTGTCCCTGTCCACGTGCTGCGGATAAGTTAACCAAACGACCATCAGCCAAAAGATAAATCTTGCGGCCGTCTTTGGTGGTGAACTCTTCAATGCTTTCACGCACTTCTTTTACTTCAGTTGAAATGGCTTCCAGGTCTGGACGATTTATCTCTACATTGAAGTGTCCGGAGTTTGCAAGCATACAGCCGTCCTTCATGTATTTGAAGTCATCACCGCAGATGATATCGGCGTTACCGGTTACGGTAATAATCAAGTCAGCCTGCTTTACGGCTTCACGGATTGTCATTACCCGGTATCCATCCATACGAGCTTCCAGAGCACGGATAGGATCCACTTCTGTTACGATTACATCGGCTCCTAAACCTGCAGCACGTAATGCGAGTCCACGGCCGCACCAGCCGTATCCGCATACCACTACGGTTTTGCCGGCAATTACCATGTTGGTTGTTCCCATGATGGCGTCAAAGCTTGACTGTCCTGTACCGTATCTGTTATCAAATAAGTATTTGGTATAAGCATCGTTTACAGCGATTACAGGGAATTTCAATGCGCCGTCGGCGTGCATTGCCTGAAGCCTGTGAACACCGGTTGTGGTCTCTTCACAAGCCCCCTTGATATGGGATAGTAACTCTTTTCTTTCGTTGTGAAGAACCATAATCATGTCAGCTCCGTCGTCAATGATTATGTCCGGTTTGTGATCTAAAACCATATTAATGGTTTGGTAATATTCCTCATCATCCTGTTCTCTCCAACCGTAAACGTTCAAACCTAAATCAGCCGCTCCTGCAACTGCATCGTCATGAGTTGACAGTGGATTGCATCCGGTCATTGCCACTTCGGCTCCACCGGCCATCAAAGTCAATCCCAAATTGATGGTTTTAGGTTCAAGGTGCAAACATGAACCTATTGTAATTCCTTTGAATGGTTGGGTTTCCAGATATTCTTGTTTGATGTGTTCCAAAACAGGCATGTGTTTTTGAACCCATTCGATTTTTCTTACACCTTCAGGTGCAAGTGACATGTCTTTTACTTTACTCATAATATCATCAAGTTAAAAATTGTTAATAATTAGATTTTTAAATTTATGATTTATAACTTTTTTGCAAGTGTGCATGTGTGCAGAATCGCACTTCAAAAAGTTGCATTTATATTGGGGAAGATAGTAGTATTACAAAAAATAAGGTGAGAAAAATGACTTGTATTATAACAATATTTACCCCCGATAAGACAATTATATCCGAAGATAGTGCAGTTTCTTCAAACACAAGAACATACACTGGTGTTGAAAAAACAATTATTCTATCAAACGATCCGCCAATGACCATGTCATATTATGGAAACTCTGATTTTGACAATATTCCAGTTGAAAATATAATCAGTGAATATGTTAAACACACTGATTTCAAAATAGTCAATACTGTTGATAAAGTTAAAAAAGACTTTTTAAACTATGTTAACAAAGTAATGCCTCAGGAAAGTATTGATGAATATCTTCAAAGGAAATTAATATCGTTCAAAGAAGAGTGCAGAGGCTTTAGCGATACTGATATGAAATATTATTCATTGATTAACTTTGAAAAAACAACCCTGCCATTATTTGAAGACTATGAATTTGATTTTAGTGATTTAATTCCAGATAATATAACTTCCAATGAAAAGGTTAGGCTGAACAGAAATTTGAATAATATATTTTTATCTTTATTTTCAGATGAATTATGTGGTATTGTAATAGTAGGCGTTAATAAAAAAACAATGAAAAATGGATATACAAATTTCGAAATGCTTTTTAATCTAAAGAACAATGTTTTAATTTGTAATGAAAATGAAGAATTACATATGAACAAAAGTCGAATTAAAGTTTTTGCACAAAATGATGTAATCAATGGGTTTTTTAATGATATTGATGGGGAATTACTTTCAATAATTTCACAAAACTTGCAAGAGTATATAAATGAAACTTTAAAAATTCTTTTTTCAAACTTAGAATATAAAACTAACATTTCAAAAGAAGATTTAAGAAAAATTAATGATGAAATTAATCATGTTCAAGAAAATTCAATGATTAAAGAAGAATTTGAGAATTCAATCAAGAATCTTGAAAACAACAACATGGAAAATATTTTGAATGAAATTGAAATTATGCCAAAATGTGAAATTATGAAAATGAATGAAACATTAATTAATCTCACCAGATTAAAGAGAATCATCACATCCGAGCCAATGACAGTTGATGGTAATGTGAGTCACCATGTACTATCCTTAAAAAATGGAATAGAAAAATTTTATTAATGATGAAGTAAAAATAATAAATACACAAATATTTAGGTGAAAATTATGCTAATTGAAAGACCAAAACACAGAGTAAAAGTATACGATTTTAGCTTGACTGATGAGGAAAGAAAAGAAATCAGAAAAAACAAAAAAAACGTATCTCCCATTAGAAAAAAATTTGATGCTTTGGAAAGAAGAGGAAAAATTAGAAAGATGAGAGAACGACTTGGCGATCCATGTGACAGATGTGAAAACAGACCTAGAGTTAAAAGATGGATTTAACAAAATCCAGAATAAACCAAAAAGAAATTAATTTATTTTTTGAAAAAATCCAAACATCACCCCAAAATGCCCTAAAAAACAAAAACTTTAAATGTAATGATAAAAATATATATACTTGTTAGATGCCGGGGTGGCTCAGCTGGTTAGAGCGCACGGCTCATAGGGTAATAAAGCAGTGCTCTAGCTTATTCCTGGGATACCGTGAGATCGCGGGTTCGAATCCCGCCCCCGGCATCCTAAATCCCAGGAATATATCCATCTAAAAACTATTTTTATTGACGATTTTTTTCAAATGACAACAATTTTATACTGTTTTTAACAAATAACCATTTAGGGATTTGAAATGATATATAATACACTTGGAAAAACAAATCTCAAGGTTTCCAGACTAGGGTTCGGAACCATGAGACTTCCAACAAAAAATAACAACGCTGACATCGATAAGGCTGAAGCGTCAAGGATGCTTGAATATGGAATTGAAAATGGAATCAACATAATCGATACCGCCTATCCCTACCATGCCGAAGGCCTGGAGGGAAGCGGAGAGAGCGAAAGGTTCCTTGGCGAATTTTTATCTGAAACCTCCCTCAGGGATGAGGTGATCTTGCAGACAAAATCGCCATCATGGGCAATTGAAGAGGAATCCGATTTTAATCGCTATCTTGACGAACAGCTTGAAAAGCTTAAAACAGACTACATTGACATTTACCTTCTCCATTCACTGACAGTGCCCGACTGGAACAGGGTCAATGACTTGAATGTTCTGGACTTTCTGGATGACTGCCTAAGCTCAGGAAAAGTGAAGCATGTCGGATTTTCATCACACATCGAGGTGGATTACCTTATTGAAATTCTCGACGAGTATCCGAAATGGGAGGTTGTGCTGACCCAGATGAACTATCTTGACGAGTATTACCAGTCAGGAGTCATGGGCCTGAACTATCTCAAGGATATCAATGTCGGAAGCATGATTATGGAGCCTTTAAGAGGAGGAAGGCTTGTTCAAAACATCCCTTCACAAATCAATGACCTATGGAATATGGCTGAAACTAAAAGGACACCAGTTGAATGGGCTCTTCAATACCTGTGGAACCGGGATGACGTCGACTGTGTCCTCAGCGGAATGACAAGTTTCGAGCAGGTAAAGGAAAACATTGAGATAGCTTCAAGGGCCGATGAAATTTCACAACATGACCAGGAACTGATTCGTGAGGTTGCAAGAACCTACAGGACACGTCTTGGAAACAGATGCACACGCTGCGGCTATTGCATGCCATGCCCTCATGGAGTCGACATCATAAACTGCCTTACCGAGTACAACATTGCCCACATGATGGATGATCCCAAAGCCAGTGCGATGCAGTATTTTACACTGATTGATGAGGATTCAAGGGCTGAAAACTGCATGGGATGTAAGGAATGCATTCCCTTCTGTACACAGATGCTGAACATCCCAGAAGAGCTTGAAAAAGTCCATGAATACTTTGGAGATGAATTTGACCACTTTTAATCAATTGGCTGGTGTTGAATTAAACACCAAATTAATTTTTTTTATCATTTTTAAATGAATTTGAACAAAAAAGCATAAAATTTTAAAAATATACTTATTTTTTTTATAAAAAAGAATTAAACCTATACAGTAATCCATTAAAAATTATAGAATACATATAATATATAAAAGTTTATATAGTACGAAATGAAAATATATCTTTAATTGGAAGATAACTTCCGACTATTTAACATTGGAGTTTGATTTTAATGAGCGATATCCCAGAAGAGAAAATTGAAAGAATTGCAGAACAAATGAGAGAGGACAACATTAAGTTTATCCGATTGCAGTTTGTTGACATTAACGGTACAGTAAAGAACATCGTTATTCCATTCAACGGAAAGGATGACATGAATGAATTGTTCAATGAAGGAATGCTGTTTGACGGATCATCAATTGCAGGATTCGTTGGAATTAACGAAAGTGATTTGGTTTTAAAACCAGACATAAATACTTACTCCAGACTTTCATGGAGACCTGAGGAATCCGCAACATGCAGATTCATCTGCGACGTGTGGACAGCAGATAGGGAACCATTTATAGGAGACCCAAGAGGAGTTCTTAAAAAATCCCTTGCAAATCTTGCAGATCATGGCCTTCAGTACAATATCGGTCCGGAACCTGAATTTTTCATCGTGGACATTGATGAGAACGGATATCCGCTACCATATGATGAAGCAGGATACTTTGATGTTGAACCGCTGGACAAAGGACCTGATTTCAGACGTGAATTAACTTTAAACCTCGAAGATTTGGATTTTGAGGTTGAAGCATCCCACCACGAGGTGGCACCGGGTCAGAATGAAATCGCATTCAAATTCAAGGATGCGCTTAAAACCGCCGATGCTGTAATCACATTCAAACAGGCAATAAAGGCAATCGTGGACAACATGGCCACCTTTGACCAGATGGACTACAGGGTAACATTCATGCCTAAACCATTCTTCGGAGTGAGTGGAAGTGGAATGCACTGTCACCAGTCAGTGTTTAAAGGAGATAAAAACCTTTTCTCAGACCCTGATTCAGAAACCGGCCTTTCAAAGGATGCACTTTACTTTATGGGAGGATTACTTAAACACGCTCGAGCAATTACTGCAATCACAAACCCTATCGTAAACTCATACAAACGTCTGGTGCCAGGTTATGAAGCTCCAGTATACATGGCATACGGTTACAGAAACAGGTCTGCATTGATAAGAGTTCCTGCAGCCCGTGGAAAGGCAACCCGTATCGAATACAGGTCACCTGACCCTGCATGTAACCCATATCTTGCATTTACCGTAATGCTTGAAGCGGGCATTGACGGTATCCTCAATAAGATTGATCCTGGAGAACCTGTTGAAGACGACATTTATAAGATGAGCGAAGAGGAAAGGGAATCAAGAGGAATTGAAGTTTTACCTACCAGTTTATGGGAAGCTTACCACTCCCTTGAAGAAGATCCGCTCATATTAAATGCGTTAGGTCCCCATGTAAGTGAAAAGTTCCTTGAACTTAAATATCAGGAATGGGACGAATATCGTGTCCAGGTATTCGGATACGAACAAAGAAAATATTTAGATATCTAATCTAAATATTTATTTTCTATTTTTAGGTGCTTTCATGTCTGAATCTGAACACAGAATGATTGAAATTCTAAGAGTGCTTTCAAAACAGGACAAGCCTACCGGCTCCAAACTGATAGCTGATGAGCTGAAGGAGAAGGGCTTTAATCTGGGTGAACGTGCTGTCAGATACCATATGCAGATTTTAGATGAAAAGGGATATACCGAAAAGAAAGGTTATTCCGGAAGAGTCATCACAGATTTGGGACTTGAAAAGCTTGAAAAGGGATTGATCTATGACCAGGTTGATTTCATATATTCAAAATTTGAAGAAATGATATACCTAACTGACTTCACCTATATGACACAACAAGGAAATGTTGTTGTCAACACATCAACTCTTTATAACGAAGAATCAATCAATATAATGGAAGAGATTTTTAGAAGTGGTCTTTGTGTTAGTCCTTACGTTAATATAAACAAAGATAAAAACACTGGTGAAATCGAAGTCACCACAATATGCGGAACAACAATTGATGGAGTGCTTCTCAATGATGGAATCCTTACACAACCGCAATACGGAGGACTTCTGAAAATAGAAAATAACAAACCTATAAAATTTACAGAACTCATATCATACAAAAAAACCTCAATAACACCGCTTGATGCCTTTGCAAACTCAAATTTGACATCAGTGCTGGATGTGATAACCAAAGGTAGCGGAGTGGTACCGGCAAATTTCAGGCTGCTTCCTGGAATTGCACGGGAAAAGACAATTAAAATTCTCAATGAACTGAATAAAATTGGAATCAATGGCGTTATAGGCATTTCCGAAGAGGGAAAAGACTTATTGGGACTGCCAGTTCCTGACGGAATGGTTGGAATTGCAATCATTGGAGGAATAACCCCATTTTGTGCAGTAAAAGAACTGGGAGAAGACATCAATCTGAAGATTGCTGAAAAAATACAGGATTTCAACTCATTAAAACCGATAACTTCAAATATTTTCTCCCCACTTGAAGCTCCGATAAATCAGAAACAGGAAAAGATATCCCTTGTTTCATCAAAATCAATGAATCTGATTCAGCAGGTCAACTTTGACATTGAAAAACAAAAAGGAGACATCATCGCAAACATTTCCTATCTTCACAGAAATGATTTGGACACTGCACTTGACATAATGGAGCAGGCATACAACAACAATCCGAAATACATCAACCGCTACTACAATCTGGTTGAGCATCCGGAAAATGAAAATCTCATTGGAATAGCTACAATCTGCAGCTTAAGCATTGACGGAATTCTTATAAACAATGGAATCATGAGCAATCCGACATACAGCGGACTGCTTGAGTTGACAGAACCTCCGCTATTCATCGACATGATTTCATATAACGGAACCACATTGGATCCACATAAGATATTCCTGTCAAAAAATATGACTTCAATCACAGGCACCAGCCCGAATAAAGTATTGGCCAGCGTTAAGGAAATCCCATATATCTCAAGGGATTATGCTGTGGAGCTTCTGGAAATTTTAAATAACATTGGATTTTCAATCTATAAAATCGGAAAGCCAAGAGAGCTTGTCTATAACTCAAAGGTTGAAAACTATAATTTTGGAGTTGTCACAGGCGGTGGGCTTAACCTGATAGGAGCCATAAAAGAAAAAGGTATAGATATACAGGTGAAAGCCCTTGAAAAGCTAATGCCTTATGAAAAGATGGAAAGGCTGTAATCAAATTACAGTTACATCCACATCTTCACCATTTACAGGATAGTGGACAAATTCTATTATGTCCTCTTCAACTTCATATACATCTATTTCTATTGTTGCGCCAATGTCACTTTCATCAAGGGATACAAGCAGTTTAAATCCGGGTTCACCGAAATATTCAGAAAAGTCAACGTTTAAAACCTCGCCTTCAGCGAAAATCCTATTATAGGAAATTTCAATTTTATCATGAATTTTTAAGTTTTCCTTTAAATATTTAACTGCCTGTTTTGTGGTTAATTCTAGTTCTTTCATGATAATCAACTCCTGATATTAATAAGATATTCCACAAACATATATAAATGTTTGTATTCATACGAACAAAAAAAATTTTCAATAAAAAAAAAGAAGAATTATAGGAGTTCTATAACAATCTCTTTACCGTCATGGACATGACGCATTTCAATCAGGTCTTCACCGATTTCATTGAAATCGACTTCAATGGACTGATTCAATATTTTTCCGGTCAATTGCATAGCTACCCTAAGGCCTTCACCGGTAACTTCATCCTCTTCAGTAATTCCTAAAACTTCACCTGGAGCAAAGATACGGCTGTAGGAAATTTCCAAAATGTCCTTAACCTCAACATTGTTCCTAACGTATTCAATTGCCTCATCCAAGGTCATTTCAACTTCTTCTACCATAATATCACACATAAAAATTTAAAAAAAGAAAAAAAGAGAAAGGAATTATAAATTCCTGTATTCTCTGATTGAAGTATATTCGTCGTCTAATTCGCCGTAAGTAGCTAATTTTTCTTTGTTAGCTTCAGCGTCTAAGTAAAGGTTACCTTTACCGTTGAGACCAATATCTCCAGTATAGTGAATGTATTTACCTTCAAAGGTACTTCCTTCAATTTCAGGATCTACAACGATACCGTCGAGGACAAATCCTTCGAGTAATCTTCCAAGGAATCCGTGGATAACGATGTTACCGTTTTTCATTTGTCCACCAGGCCAACGGTTTACGTCACCGTCAATTTCAATGAGCCCTTTGGTCATGTGAATACCAGCTAAGATATCACAGTTACCTTTAACGTGGATCCTACCACCGGTTAAACATTCACCACATTGTTTTCCAGCGTTACCGCCAACAACGATTTGTCCACCAGTCATACCTCTCCATTCACCAATGTAAGAAGCACCAGTGAATTCTTTAGTGTTTCCTTCAATTTCAAGGTAACCGCCGGACATTTCCCTTCCAGCGTGAGCTGCTGCGTTACCTTTAACAAGAATGGAACCACCGGACATTTCAGCACCAACGTGTAAGTCCACGCTGCCGTTACATAAAATGTCACCAGCACTCATTTTGCAACCGATGTATTTTACTCTGTTTAAGTCACCGTTTAAAATCATTTTAACTTCATCAGGTCCTGCTGCGTCTCCTTCAACGGTTACTTTGAAGAAGTCGGTTAATGGGAATCTTGAGTTTCCGATTGGGACTTGATATTTTGCGAAATCAGCTTCAGTCCAGGAGTAAATTTCATCTGGAATTAATTCATCGAATTCTAAAGCGATTGAAGAAGTTTTGATTTGATCAAATGTAATTGTTTTCAAATTAAACACCCCTATTTACCGTCAACGTCTACTCTAATTGGGTTAGATACATAGTGGTCGTGTACTGGGTAGTTTTCCCATTTAACTGAGTAGTATTGAGTAAAGAATGGCATAATGTTGTTGATAACTTTTTGTTCGTTTTGTTCCCATCCTTTTACGTTAACCCAAATGTTTTGACTTTCTTTAACTTTAACAATTTCTTTGTCTTTTACTAAGATTTGACCATCTTTAATAGTGTATTCAGCAACATCGAAACCTTTTTCGATTTCAGCAGCTTGTCTGGATGGATCAATTTCATTAGGATTTATGTCATATACTGCGATGTCTGCTCTGTAACCAGGAGTAAGTGCACCTCTGTCGGTGAATCCGTAGATTCTAGCAGGAGCAGCTCTGGTAATAGTAGCAATTTCGTAGAAATCGTATTCCCTGTCGAGAGTTGCAAGGGTAGTTCTTTTTTCCGCCCATTTGTGAACTTCTCTGTTTTCAATCATTTCCATTCTTCTTTGGTTACTCATCAACCAGGAGATGATTCTAGGATATCTAGTAAATGGTCCTGCATTAGGGTGGTCAGTTGTTAAACATACTTGCCATGGGTTTTCAATTCCTAAGAACAATTCTAAACCGATAGCCCATTGTAAAGTGTTAACAGGGTTTTTACCTGAGTAAATACATGGAATGATACCTGCTGCGGTTTCACATTCAATATCCTTGTTGGTCCATTTGAGACCGGATAATTTGAATAAGTCGTATTCCATAGGAGCATCTGCAGTCATTGTAGTGGTTTCATCCAAGGTAACTTGACCTACGTCACAGGTAATGTGATCGTGTTTGTTGATGTAGTCAGCGAGTTCAGGTGCAGCGGATCCAGCATCTTTCCAGCTGTTACCGGTGTAGGAGTGGAACTGCAAGTGAGTTACGTGCATAACTTGGTCCCTGACTTCAGCTGCTTTAGAACCTTTTTTAATGTTTTTAACAGAATCCATGGTTTCGAGAGTTGTGGTATAGTTACCAGGGTGTCCTAAATCGTTAGGGTGAATGTGAATAGAGTGAGGTAAGTTTAACATTTCGTTTGCTTTTGCTAAAGCGATAACGACTTCTTTGGAAGTTACGTCAAAGTATGGTGCTTTGTCATTGTAACCGTGTACGTTCATACCCCATCCCCATGCTTCACTTCCACATGGGTTTACGATTTTGATTCCGTAACCTTTGGATATTTTTAACCATGCAGCTACGAATGCTGCGATGTCTTCAATATTGTTATCTTTTGCATATTCCATTACGAACCAGTTGTTACCGAATAATGGTAAAGCCGGAATGTCTAATTGTGGAATAGTTGCGATTTCTTCGTGAGTGTGTTTTGCTTCAAGAGGAGGCATA
>JAUNXD010000012.1:2958-17002 GCA_030539985.1 Methanobrevibacter sp. | reverse complement strand
TTACAAATACTATAATGAATAATTTAGGTGTCAAAAAAAATTTGGCACAAATTATTATAGATAGTATTCCCTAATTGAAAGAGGCGATTATCAAATGATACAAATGACATTAATACAAATTGACAATTATGGGCCTTGGACAGTAACTCCAAGACCAAGAACTGAATCCGACTTACAAATGCTTCAAGCAAGCTTATTTGCAGACTTAAATAATCATTTTGGAAATAAGAAAGGTTTAGTGTTCTTTACAAGATTCGATAATTTACTTGCAATTTCAAACGGTTTAAATGAAGAGGATCACTTAAGAATCCAAAGATCAATCAGAAACAGATACCCAATTACCATAAGTATGGGTGTCGGTGCTGCTGAAACTCCTCATGAAGCTCAAAAATTAGCAACTATTGCACTTCAAAAGGCAGGAAGTGCTCAATCAGGGGAAAGAAAAGAAATTTTAGCTGTTGACAGTTTGGTAAGTGATGAAGACAGTTTCGTTCAGGCTGCTCACATTGACATTAACAGCGTTACAGAAACCTTGACTGATATAGAGTCAGCTTTCGATACCAGTTTCATGGTAAACAAGGCTCAACATTATCTGATGACCAAATTGATTAAAAAAGGAGCATTACTGTTCTTCATCGGTGGTGACAACTTCATGTCTCCATGCAACGGATTGTCCGAACAGGAAATTGAAGACATTATGGTTGAAATCGATGAGGAAATAGGTATTAAACTTAAGGCAGGTATTGGAAGAGGCAAGAATGCTGAAGATGCCGCTTATATGGCAGATATTGGCCTTGAAGAAATCAGAGCTCATAATAATGAAATGTGGACTTGGGTAATCGAAAAAGAATATTAGGGATATTTATGATTAGAGTAGTCGCTCCCATGGCTGGAATAACCGATGCTGATTTTTTAAATAGGGTTATTCCATTTGGTTTTGATGTGGCTACCTTGGGTGGATACAGTTTGGATTCACCCACAATTGAAGCAAGTAAAAAAATCATCGAGAGGGGCAGAAAGGAATTCGATTATCCTTTGGATGATATTTTTACACATATTGAAAATGAAGTCGGCCTGATTAAAAATGCTCATGACGTAAAGGTTTCAGCAAATGTTAGGGCAACAACTGCACAGCCAATTATTGATGCGGGCAATATTAAAAATTTGGATATTGTTGAAATAAATTGTCATTGTCGCCAGGAAGAAATTTTAGCAATTGGCTGTGGTCAAGAAATGTTAAGCCGTACGGATTTATCTGATTTTATTTGCGAAGTTGTTGACAATGTTAAAAGTGAAGTTTCAGTTAAGATTAGGGCGAATGTGGATGGGATTGACACTTTAAATATTGTCCAATTAATTGAAGATGCCGGTGCCGATTATCTGCATATTGATGCCATGAAAAAAGGTGTTTTTGAAGCGGACTGGGAACTTTTAAGTGAGATTTCTAGCAACGTTAATATTAAAGTTATTGGAAATAATTCAGTGAACTCTGAGGAAAATCTTAAAAAAATGATTGACACTGGAGTTGATGGATTTTCAATAGCTCGTTCATTAATTTCTGGAAATTTGGATTTTAATATTACTGATTTTTAAAAAATTTAAAA
Organism: Methanobrevibacter sp.; assembly: GCA_030539985.1. Taxonomy (GTDB): domain Archaea; phylum Methanobacteriota; class Methanobacteria; order Methanobacteriales; family Methanobacteriaceae; genus Methanocatella. The sequence continues at coordinate 15,398 of JAUNXD010000012.1, read as the reverse complement.
CAATTGTTATTAGAAAGTATTATTAATAGTTTCAAATATAAATTATTTTAATAGGTGATTTTCATGGATTTTATAACTCTTAAGAATATTACAAAAACATTTGATGGTGTTGATGTTCTTAAAGATATTAATTTAAAGATTAATGAAGGAGAGACTTTAGGTATATTGGGGCGTAGTGGGAGCGGTAAATCCGTTTTAATCAACATGCTCAGAGGGACAAAAGAATATGCACCTGATGCAGGTAGTATTATAATGAATATTGCAGTCTGTCCAGACTGTTTGGCTGTTGAATCTCCATCACATGAGGGCAAAAAATGTGGTTGTGGTGCGACATTTGAAGCAAAAGAAGTGGATTTCTTTAAAGCTGAAAGAAAATTGTTTGCTAGCATTAAAAGAAGAATTTCCATTATGCTGCAACGTAACTTTGCATTGTACGATGAAGAAACAGTTATTGAGAATGTGATGAGAGCAATCCCTGAGGATGTTGAGTATGAAGAGGGTTTGTATACCTCTTTGGAATTATTGGAAATGGTTCAGATGAACCACAGGATTACTCACATTGCCCGTGATTTAAGTGGTGGGGAAAAACAGAGAGTAGTGCTTGCAAGGCAACTTGCTAAAAATCCTATGATGTTTTTGGCAGACGAACCGACAGGTACATTAGATCCTCAAACTGCAATAAAGCTTCACAATACCTTAAAAGAAGGTGTTAAGGATGAAGGCATCACTATGTTAATAACATCTCACTGGCCTGAAGTAATGACTGAACTGGCAGACCAGGTTATCTGGTTGGAAAATGGTCAAATTAAAGAGGAAGGAGAATCACAAGTTGTTGTGGATCATTTCATGGAAACCGTTCCAGTTCCTCAGAAACCTGAAATTCCGGAATTCGGTGAACCGGAAGTTGTGCTTGAAGACGTCAAAAAGCATTATTATTCAATTGAACGTGGTGTGGTAAAGGCTGTAGACGGAATCAGTTTAACCATCAACAAGGAGGAAATCTTTGGTGTTGTAGGTTTAAGCGGTTCAGGTAAAACAACAACCACTAGAATGCTAATGGGATTAACCGAACCAAGTAGCGGTAAAATTGAAATAAAACTTGGTGACGAATGGATTGACATGACTAAAGTTGGTCCTCTCAATCGTGGACGTATCATGCCTTATATTGGATTGTTGCACCAGGAATATTCATTATATCCTCACAGAACAATCTTAGGTAACCTGACTGATGCAATCAGTTTGGATTTGCCTGCTGAATTCGGTAAACTTAAAGCTATTCATGCATTGACTACTGTAGGATTCGATGAAAAGGAATCCGCACTGATTTTGGACAAATATCCTGATCAGTTAAGTGTAGGAGAAAAACATAGGATTGCTTTGGCTCAGGTTTTAATCAAAGAACCTAAACTCATCGTTTTGGATGAACCTACAGGTACCATGGACCCTATTACTCGTGTTAATGTTACTGATTCAATTTTAAAAGCTCGTTCAGAATTGGAACAAACATTCATTATTGTTTCTCACGATATGGATTTCGTATTGGATGTTTGTGACAGGGCTGCTTTAATGAGAGGAGGTAAACTCCTTGATGTGGGTACTCCTGAAGAGATTGTTGAACAGTTAACTCCTGATGAAAAAGAAGATATGCTTAAGGACCGATAGGTCTTTAGCTATTCAATCTTTTTTTTATTTTTTTCCAATCGGGACAAAATTCATCCATCAATTTTTTAAACCTTTTGCCATGATTGAATTCTATTAAATGGCACAATTCATGTATCATCACATATTCCAAACATTCCATATCTTTTTTTGCAAGATTCAAATTTAGTGTGACTCTGCCGTCCTGTTTGCAGTTTCCCCAGTTTTTCATTTTCCGGACGCTAACTCCTGCAGGCTTTCGCCCAACGATTTTCACACATTTATCTAAGACAGGAGGAATGGCATTTTTAAGTTCCTTTCGATAGAATTCGTCTATAATGCTTTTCCTTTTTTCAATCGTGCTTCTTTTTGGAACTGGCAAATATAAGGCATCATCTTTAACAAAAGTGGTCCTGATATTGTCGTTTGATATTAATTGCAGAGTGTATTCTTTGCCCCATAATGGATGTTTTTCACCGTTTGTGTATTTTAAGGGAGCGTTGATTTCATTTTCCAAAATATATTTCTGCTTTTTTAAAATCCAATCTTTTTTTGATTTGATAAACTTGATTATTTCCTCATCGGATATGGATAGCGGAGCGGATACCCTGACTTCTCCATGTGGCGGTTTTATTCTCAAATACATGTTCTTGATGTTTTTCCGCTCTAGGGTGATGGGTATATTTTCGATTAAAATTTTTTCTTTAACCATATATTAAGATAAGTCGGTAATGTTTTTAAACCTTATGAGACATTAGTAAAGAATTTCTTTCTCTATAAAAAAGGTTATATATTCAATCTTTAAATAAATTATATTAATATTTTATATTAATTACAAGCTAATGGAAAATTATTTTGGAGGTTTATTATGACTTGGGAAGATGCACCATCTCATATTTGTAGGGGCGGAGATATAAGGGGACTTGCTTTTTGTTGTCCTCCAGTAAAACCATGTCCTGTTTTAAATGCATTGCAGGGAGTTAACTTAACTCCTCAGGAGTTCGTTGACATTAAAGTTCAATTTGGAAGAGAGACAAGATTGGGTGAAGGGGCAGGAACTTGTTTTGGATCACTTGTATGGTGTTGCAAACCGTCAAAACCTTGTCCGTTAAGAGACATGACTTTAAGAAATATGGGAATGAGTCATGATGAATATTTAGATTTAAAAAAGCAATTATCTGAAAGATTGGTTGGAGTTCATAAACCTAACCCTGATAAAAGAGCTGAAGCATTGGCTGAAACATTTCATGTATCTAAAATCGAAGCAATGAATGTTTTAACTGAATGCAATAATGATTTAAGAGCGGCTGTAAAAGTATTGCATGCAAGGTCTCTTGAAGATTCTGATTAAAATGGATTGGACATCTATTTATTTAAAAACTTCAAATTTGAATGTTTTTATTTTAGGCACTGGCGAAGTTGCAACAAGAAGGGCCAATAAATTTTTAGACCATGGAGCTAACGTTAAAATGGCCGGAAATAATTTGGACTCCCAACTGAAGGATAAGGGAGCTGTTTTATGTTCAACCGCTGATGTTGATGAACTGGTTGAATGGTGTGATTTGGCCGTTGTTGCCAGTGGTGATAATGAATTATGCGAATATGTTTCAAGTATTGCTGAAAATAAACTTGTCAACCGTGCTGATTATCCTTATGAGGGGGACCTAATCGTTCCTACAAGTTTCGAGATTGGTGATATTGAAATATCTATTTTTACTAATGGCAAAAGTCCGTTGATGGCGCGCCAGCTTAGAAAAAAGATTCAGTCAATAATTGCTGAAGAGGACATTCGGGAAATAGAGCTTCAGGATTATGCGCGTTCAAATCTGAAAAAGGTCATTGATAATCAAAAGCAGAGAAGAAAATACTTATATGAAATCTTTGAGGATGAAAACATCAACGATTTGATTAAATCCAATAGGATTGACGAGGCCAGGGATTATATTGATAATTTAATAAGGGGATTAAATTGATACTTAATTTAAGAGTTGACCATAAAATTGCGGATATCCAATCAATGGAAAATATTTCAAAGGATATGGACGAACTGTTCTGGAAATTGCAGGAAAAATATTCAATTAATGAGTATGTTGAGATTTCAACATGCAACCGGAAGGAATATTATATCAATAATGATTTTATTCCTGATGATGAGGAATTTTTATCCCATGAAAATCAAAGCATTATCATTGAACATGGTCAATCCGCCGTAATGCATCTTCTCAGGATGACTTCAGGTCTTGAATCAATGATTGTTGGTGAGGATCAGATTCTGGGTCAGGTAAAGGATGCCAAGCATAAGGCTGTTAAAAACCATCATTGCGGCAAATCACTTGATGCCATTTTTACAAAGGCAATCCATGTTGGTCAGGTTGTCAGAAATAAGACCAACATTAATAAGGGTGCCGTTTCCATCGGTTCTGCAGCCATTGATTTGGCCGAAAAGCATATGGGCAGTTTGGATGACAAGTCAGTTCTTGTCATCGGTGCCGGAAAGATGGGCAAATTGGTTGCTAAGGCACTTGCCGAGAAAGATTTAAATGCCATTTTCGTTGCCAACCGTACTTATTATGTTGCTGTTGAACTTGCAAAGGATTTAGGCGGAGAAGCTATTTTATTCAATGATTTGGAAGAATATTTGGCCACAGCCGATTTGGTAATCAGTGCGACCAGTGCTCCACATGCCATTATCACCAAACAACGTCTTTTGGACATTGATATGAATTATGAAAATGTTATGATGGTGGATATTGCCAATCCTCGTGACATTTCAGATGATGTTCGGGAATTGGGCGTCAAATCATTCAATATTGATGACCTTCGTGAAATTGCCGATGAAAATACTCGGCTCAGAATTAAGGAGTTTGGTGAAGCGGAAAATATCATCAATGATGAGTTCATTTTACTTAAAGAATCGTTTAAAATAATGGAAGTTGATGAAATTCTTGGTAATTTAAGAGCATCTATGGAAGAGATAAGACAACGTGAAACTCAAAAAGCATCTTCAAAGTTGTCTGGTATAGATGGCAGTGATAAAATTCTTAATAATCTAACAAATTCAATCGTCAACAAGATATTTTTCGATATTTCAAAAAATCTTAAAAAAGCTGCAAAAGAAGAAAATAAAGATGTGATTGAGGCTTGTGAGAAGATTTTTAATTTTGATTAAAATTCTACTCAAACATTCCTTTAACATCAATGTTTTTAATTTTACTTGATTTTAATGAATAATCAATATTCGTCATGGTGATTATTTCGCTGTCGCTGGATATGGCATTGTGAAGTGCAGTTTTCAGAATTTTTTCTTTAATGTCACGTCCTGACAGTCCTTTGGTAAGTTTCACTATTTTTTCCAAATCCAAATCATAATCTAGAGGCATGGTTTCAAGATTATTTTCCAAAATCAGTAACCTTTCCTCATAGTCAGGTAATTTGAATTCAATTTCCTGCTCAAAACGGCTTCGAACAGCCAAATCCAAACTGCTCGGATTGTTGGTTGCACCAATTGTAATTACTGATTCATTCTCTTCAATTCCATCCATTTCAGTTAAAAGAGAGTTCACGATTTCTGAAACGTCTCCTCTCAATGACTGGAATGATCTGTGAAGTGCAATTGCATCGATTTCATCAATGAATATGATTGCCGGTGCATTTTCTGATGCCTTTTTGTATAACTCATGAATTTTAGATGAGGCATCTCCAACATGCTCTCCTATTAAAGAGGTTGCTTTAATCAGATACAATTGTGTGTCAAGCTCATTGGACAGTGCCTTTACAAGCATTGTTTTCCCAGTGCCCGGAAGCCCATAAAACAAAATGTTTTTAGGAGCCCAAGGTCCGAAGCTTTCAGGGTCTTCCAGATATTTTGCAATCACCTTTATTTTTGATTTGGCAGTTTCCTGGCCAACAATATCTGAAAGAACAATATTCGATTTAACTTTATTAACTGGATTATTGTCTATTTTATCAGTAATGATTTTAATTTCTGTGTTATCGGAAATTATTGAATTGTCCGGTTTTGCAGTTACTATTTCAAAACCATAATCAGGGATTATTTTTTGATCAAAGAGATGTGATTTTTCTTTTACAACAAGGCCTAACCATTGGTCACGTGCATATTCTTCAAACAGCTTGGTGTTTTTAATTTCAATATCCTCATCCATAAGTGCAAAGTCAAACGGGTAACCAACAGGTCTGATTACAACCAATTCAGCATAATTCTTATTGTCAGTTTCAATTTTTGATGGTTTTTGATTAGTTGTTTTCATTCCAACTTGTTTATTGTCACTTTTCAAATAATCACCTCCAAATTTTGTATACATTCATAACATTAGTTTTGATTATTTAAATAGTTGTTGCAACAAAAGAATACTCATGAGTTTCAGGACAAGACGTGTAATCTTCATGACTCCATTTTACATGCTGTTTGAATTTTTTTTACTGAAATACATTCTATTGCTGATTGGAGATGTTTGGGATGAATATATTTTACTGTTGACTATTTTGGCAGGCCTGCTGCATTTGTTTCCAATGTTTTTTGAAGCAAAGAAATCAAGAAAAATTACAAGGTTTCTCTCCACAGTCGATGGAGTCTGGATGTGGGCATCTGTAATGTTTCTGATTGATATTTTAATAATATACCTTGTCGGCAGCTTTATCGAAATTCCTCATACTGCTGTTTTGATAATGCTGGCTGTTGTACCGGTTTTAGGTGTTTATAATTATTATAATGCTCATAAATTGGTTGTTAATGAAAAAACTTTGGTATTTGATGATATTGATGGTGAAATTAACATCGCCCACATGTCGGATATTCACTTTGGCTCCGTAAGGCATAAAGGCATTATCAAAGATGTTTCCTTGAAACTGCAGGAGCTTGAAGATGTATGTGATATTGCAATAATTTCAGGAGATCTTGCCGACGGTTCAAGCATTGTTGAGGAAGATGACCTGATGGCATTCAGGGATGTTGAAATGCCGATACTGTTTACGCCTGGGAATCATGATTTCTATCCTGGAATAGATAATGTCATCAAAGCAGCAAAAAAAGCAGGAATAATTGTTTTGGACAATGAGGCATTCGAGTTTAAAAATCTCAACGTCTACGGTTTGACATTTAGTTTTGGAGATATCGAAATGCCTTCCATCAAAGATCTTCAAAATGCCCTGAAATCCGATAAAATAAATGTTATCAATTATCATGTGCCATCCTATTGGGAGGAATTTTCTTCTTTGGGATTCAATATTCAGTTATCCGGTCACACTCATGGCGGACAGTTCTATCCTGTTAAATGGTTTGGAAACATGATGTTTGGATATAACCTGGGATTGTTCAGGGATAGATTGGGCAACTATCTGCATGTGACAACCGGCGTAGGTTCAATGGATACTCCAATGAGATGGGGAACGGATTCCGAAATCGTTGTGTTAAGGTTGAAAAAATCATAATTGATTTATTTAACTTATTTCAAATTATAATTATATGGCTCTTGAAGATAATCATAATCATTTTTGCATTTACTGCGGTGCCGCACTTGTGCCAAATCAGCATTTCTGTTCCCAGTGCGGAAAAGAGGTCTACCATGACCCTGAACAGTCAATCAAAACACCCTCCAGATATAAGTCAAAAATCGATGAAATAGAAAATGACTATAATTCAAAACAGGCTAAGGCTCGTGAACTTGTGGGGAAACTGTTTGACCCGACACACTTGTCTTATTCTAAATTCACCAATGCCATTAATAAGTCTAACCAATTGTTTTCCAATCAGATTGCCATTGCTCATAGGATGGTTGAATTGGATGAAAATAATAATCTTGTTGAAGGGGAGCTTGAAAATAAAATAAAAACATTGAATGCTTTCGTTGACAAGATGGAAGATTTGATAAATGAACTGGTTATTCAGCTAAGCTCCAATAAAAAAGATAATGAAGATATAAATGATTTGTTTAAGGATATGGATGATTTAATCGATTCTGTAAAGGATTATTAAATCATATCTTCATAGATTTCTTTCATTTTTAAGGCGTCAAGGTCACGTTCCGGAGTTTCGCAAATGATATTCGCATTCCATCCGTTGTCAATCAAATTGGCAAGCAAATCCCTAATGTTGGGTCCGTATTCATCACTTTCGGATAGGGTATGATGTTTCACTTCTCCTCCACGCCCGTATTCGATTGTGGTATAATGGCAGTGCAGAATGTCAATGTCCAAGTTATCTTCAATTGTTGAGAATATGCAGTTGTAATCCTCTTTTTTTGTTAAAAATCCACGGCCTCTTGCATGCACATGCGCAAAATCAATTGTGGGTTCGAAATGGTCAAAAGTGGCGCATAATTCAACAACTTCACGGACATTTCCCAATTGAGTTCTCTTTCCTGTGGTTTCAGGGGCAAATGTAAACTCTTCAATGCCTTCAGCTTCAAGGTCCTCGAATAATCTCCTGACGGTATTTTTTGATATTTCCATTGCCTTTTCAGGTTTCCTATTTAGGTACGCTCCGGGGTGGAAAACCAGACGGTACGCTCCCATCCACTCTCCCGCACGGGCTGCAGCAATCAGGTGTCCGATGCTTTTTTCGAGTTTGGATTCCTCTTTGGCACATAAGTTAATGTAGTATGGGGCATGCATGGAAATTAAAATATCATGCTTTTCGGATTCCTCTTTCAATGTTAAAGCGGAACCTTCCCCAATTCTAACGCCATACGGTGATTGATATTCATAGGAATGAAGTCCTTCTTCCTTGATGTACTTGGGAGCCTTATAAGCTGCTCCTTTATAATTTACAGGACTTCCGGCAGGTCCAAATAATACTTTAGGTTTCATGTTAAAAAATAGTAAAAAAGTGGGAATTTAGAATATTCCCATAGCTTTGTTGGTTTTTGCAATTGATTTTTCGTTGTCACTTTCCATTTCTAAAAGTGCACGAATTGCATCAATGTTTTCAGGTATTACATCAGATTCCTGATGCACTGCCTGCATGTAGAACAGTTCGTTGTCTACGACGTTGACGGATTCTTTCCAAACTGGAATTTCATATAAATCGTTTCTGTTTCTTCCAAGTTCTTTGGCATATTCCATTAACTCGGCAGTTGAGCCTAAACCTTCTTCAGCAGATACGACGATGACTCTTGAGCGTTTTTCCAATGCGGCAAGAATATCTTCGGTTTCCACATCATTGTTGATTTCAACCATGATGTTGTGCTGGTGCATTAAAGTTGTTGGCACGAGCAATGCCATTGTGGTAACGTCAATACCGTTCATTACGGTTTTTACGTCAGGTCCGTGGTGGGAAGGTACTTTTGGAGGATTTGGAACAATAGCGTTGATCGGTCCTTTTTTGACTTCAGACGGGTCTGATCCTCTTCTTACCATTACTGCCCTTACCTTTTTGATGTCTGCAATTGCGTCAATTGTATGTAATGTACGGGTGAGTCCTGTAGTGTTACAGGATACTACACGGGTGTAATCCGCACCGTATGAGTCATCATAATTTGAAATTGAGTTGAATGAAAGGCCTGTTAAGTCGTGGTCTTCTCCACCTTGGTAAATTGCTTTTACACCTGCTTTTTTATACATTTCAAGGTTTTGCGGACCTATGCTTCCAGGAGTACAGTCAACAACAACATCTGCTTCCTGTATCATATCTTCAACTGTACCGGCTATTTCAATTCCTGCGTCTTTGAATAATTGTTCTCTTTCTGGAATTCCGATGTATAAAGGATAGCCTTTTTCTTCAACAGCAGTTCTTGCTTCGTAGTTTGGTCTAGTTTTACTTACACCAATAACTTTCATGTCATCTTGAGCGGCAACAGCATCAGCCACTCTTTTACCGATGGTTCCATAACCATTAATTGCAACAGTTTTCATTTTAATCCCTTTTGAATAATAAATTAATTTATTATATGATTAAATCTTTGTTGGTTAAATTATTTAAAATTTGATGATTGATTTTTTAAAGTGGTTGATTTGTTTGGTGTTGGTCTTGTTTTTTTATAAAAAATTGATGTGGGAATTATAATATTCCCATGGCTTCAAGCATTGATTGGATACCTAGAATGATAATGGCGACTCCACCAATGATTTCAATATAATCCGCATATTTGATTGCTATTTTTGTACCGTAGGTTCCGATTAATAACCAGATTATAACTGCAATGATGCTTAATCCTCCTAAAATGTATGGATTGACATGAGCTACAGCTCCTTCGGAAGCCAGAATCAGGTTTTCAATGTTTCCAAAAATAAGCAATCCGGCAAATGGCACATATTCTTTTAAATTAACCATTTTATGCACTTCCTTTGGATTTGATGTTTTTGATGGCTTCAACCACTGACTGGATACCTAAAATGAATATTGCAAGACCGCCGATGAAGGTAATGTAGCTTGAATATTGCATTGCAAGTTCTGTTGCTACAGTTCCGATAATCAGCCATATGATAACTACGATTATACTTAATCCTCCCAATATTTTTGGATCCACTCCTTGAACAACTCCCTGGGAGGATAAAATTAGGTTTTCAATGTTTCCAAAAATAATCAGTCCTATGAATGGTAAATAAGCTTCTAGCATTATGATTTCTCCTTAAATTACTTTGCAGTAAAATTTAAAAAAAGAAAGAATAAATAGAATTATTCTACTTTAAAACCGGCTTCTTCAACCGCTTCGTTAATGTCTGCATCACTTACATCGTCAGACATGGTAATTGTAGTTATACCGGAATCCAAATCAGCTTTTGCATCTTCGATTCCATCAACGTCTTTTAAACATAATTCAACAGCATTAACACATGATGGGCAGTGCATGCCCACTACTTTAATTTCTTTTTCAGCCATAATTATCACCTTGTGTCGATAATATTAATTTTGTCATTGATTTATTTATAGTTTTAGTCATGCCCATTTTTTCGGATTTTTCAGGCTCTTTAACGTAAGGTTCGTATTTGAGGAGGGTCAGTGAATAGAGTATTACGCTAACAGAACCAACATTATGTATCAATGCACCTTCAACCGGATTCAAAAATCCTAAAATTGCAAGACCCATTGCTGCAATGTTTAAAAGCAATGCAAATCCGATACAGATATTTATTGTCCTTATTGTTCTTCTTGATGTTGCGATTAGGTGAGGTATTCCATCAACATTGTCATTTATAAGGGTAATGTCTGCGGCTTCAACGCTGATGTCGCTTCCAACGCTTCCCATTGCAATTCCGACATTCGCCTTTCTAAGGGATGGGGCATCATTTATTCCATCACCGATCATTGCAACATTATTTCCCTTTATTTGTTCCTGTTTTATATACTCGGTTTTGTCTTCTGGAAGACAGTTTGATTTGACATTTCTGATTTTGACTTTCTTTGCTATTGCTTTTGCAGTGTGCTCATTATCTCCAGTAAGAAGTGTTGTTCTTACTTTTAATCGCTTTAGTTTTCTGATTGTTGATTTTGAACTTTCACGCAGGGTGTCTGCAAGCTCCACTCTTCCAAGAATTTTGCCGTCCTTTGCTACGTAAATTGTGATTTGGTTATTTTTCAAATCTTCTTTTATTTTGATGCTTTCGCCTTTAAGAAGTTTTTTATTTCCGGCTATAACTCTTGAATTTTCAATTGTTCCGCTCACACCTGCTCCGATATGCATTTTAAAATCATCTACTTCCGCCAGATTATTGCTGTTGTAATGTTTAACTATGGCTTTTGCCAAGGGATGTTCTGATTTTGATTCAAGTGAGGCAAGAAGATAAAGCATTTCCTGAGGATTGTCTGAGATGATGTCAACGACTTTTGGTGTTCCATAGGTCAGTGTTCCTGTTTTGTCAAATATCAATTCATCTATGTTTGCAAGCTCCTCTAAAGAGGTGCCGTCTTTTACTAAAATTCCATATTTTGTCAGATTTCCGATGGCGGCCATGATTGCAGTGGGGGTGGCAAGTACCAGGGCGCATGGGCAGAATACAACCAATATTGTGACTGATCTTGTAATTTCAAAGGTGAATAAGTATGTCAATATTGCTGCACTGAAAGCTATTGCCACAATCACTGTTGCCCATTTGTCTGCTGTCTTTACGATTTTAGCATTTTCAGGTTTTGAGGATTCAACTAATCTGATTAACTTTTGAAGGGAACTGTCCTGAACCATTTTTGTGGTTTTCATTGTAAATGATCCATAAAGGTTCATTGTTCCGCTGTATATTTCGTCATTTTCCTTTTTATCAACGGGAAGGGATTCTCCTGTCAATGTGGATTGGTCAATTGAAGTTTCGCCTTTGAGGATGATTCCGTCGGTTGGAATGCTTTCACCGGGCAATACTTTTAATATGTCTCCAATTCTTATTTCTTCAATCGGGATTGTATCTTCTATTCCGTTTTTGATTCTTGTTGCAACTTGAGGTGACATTTTAACAAGTTTTTCTATTCTTCTGTGGGTTTTTGATGCAGTATATGTTTCTAAAAATCCTCCGATAGCCATGATGGTGGCAATCTCTCCGGCCGCAAACACTTCACCTATGATGATTGATGCGATAATGGCCATTGAAACCAAAACATCCGCTTTAATATCAAATTCTGTGACTAATCCTTCAATACATTCTTTAAATATTGGTGTTCCGCATAATGCAACAGCAATCCATGAGAGATAATCGATAGATAATGTAAAGCTTCCGATTAAACCTGCTGCTGAGAGTATTATACTAATTATGTCTATTTTTTCTTTTCTTGATAGAATCATTTTTACAGCTCCCATAATATAGGTATACCCCATAGGGTATAAGTCTGTGTCAAAAAAAATTAAATTCTGGAGTAGTAC
>JAUNXD010000012.1:0-2948 GCA_030539985.1 Methanobrevibacter sp. | reverse complement strand
TGTCAACTAATGCATCATCCGCATCACCATTTTCGATAGCTTCTTTGACACAATGTTCGAGGTGGCCTTCGACAATAATGTGCCCTACCTTATGTAATGCTGATTTTACTGCATTAACTTGCATTAAAATTTGTTCACAGGGAATATCTTCATCAATCATACGATCGATAGCATTTACCTGACCATTGATTTTTTTTAGTCTTCTGTGTAAATTTTCACTATCCATACATTCTTTCATAATAACACGTCCTATACCTATAGGGGTATATGAAGGTTATAGTATATAAAGGTTTTCACAAAAAAAGCAATAAAAAAATAAGGAGGAAAATATCAAGCTTATGCTTGATTTTCCATTTCTTCAAATTTGGCTGGGAAATATTCATCTACTACGTATTCAAGCCCATATTTTGAGAAAGATTGCTGTTCTGCTTTCTTACCGATTTTAAGCATCTTTTTGATTTCAGTTTGCCAGAACTCATCTTTATACCTTGGGTCTTTTGAAAGCTCTTTAAGTCTTAAAACGTCAACATCCTTGAGCTTATCGGTTGGAAGATCATAGTTGATGATGTCTGATGCTGTTACTCCGATAAATTTGGCGTCAGGTGTTGCCAAATCCTTGTTAACGTGAGCTAATTTTGCACTTCCTGAAATAATAACCTGTGCAATGTGGAATCCCCAAGGGTCTCCGTCGTTACAGATATAGACTGGAAGGCCTTTTTCTTCATTCATCCTTTTAAGGAATCTTCTGGTAGCACGAGCGGCCTGTCCCTTAAGCCCAACAATTAAGCAGTTGAATCTTTTGTGTGCATTTTCCTGTACAAGTCTGTGGAACATTCCCATGGTTTCCACGGCCAATACCTTATCCACATTACAGTCGCCCAATTCGACCTGGTCTATTGTTGGTGAGATGGTATATCCTGATTTTCCCATTTTTGCAGCGTTGATTTCCACTTCATCCACAAGATTGATGTCACCGTAAACAGAGGCACCGTCCTCTTCAGGCATTAAACCTAAATCTTCACGTGTGGTTCCGAGAGTTACTTCCAAGTCTTCTCCAACAATATTTGATTCCTGCTGGTTTTTAAAACTTATTCCCCAACCTTCGGATACGTAATACATCTCCCTGATGGTTGCTGTCTTTTCACGGGCCACAAGATCTTTACAGAAATTGGCCACATAAACCATCTGACCCAATTTTCTAATCTGTTTCACGTTGCCTAAAGACCTTTTACCGTATCTGTCCCCTAATACATAGTATCTTTTTGCATCATCGTAAACGATGTTTCCGGTACCACGGGAAGGGACTCTAATTGAAGGAACTTTATTTTTTTCAATGTCTTCAATAATTTCCTGTCCTAATCCTTTAAGCTTGTTAAAGGTGTATTCTTTCCTTTTTTCTTTATGTGATTTTTCTCCTTCAGCCATCTAAATCACCTACTCTTCAAAACCATCCTCAACATCATCCTCTTTGAAGCTGTCTAAAGCGGATTGGCCTTCTTCAACGGCATGTCCAAATTCGTCAACTTCCTCCATGATGATTGCATCAAGTTCTTCTTCTTCCTCTTCTTCTTCAACCTTTTCACCAAGCAACTCTGCAAGAGCCCTTTTGGTTACTTTTGCAAGCACTTCCTGATATTCAGGAACTCCGGTTTCACCAAGTTTTGCAGCTTCTTCAATAATGACAGGTACAAATTCTTCAAACACTTTTGAACGTTTTTCCTTTTCTTTAGCTGCTCTTTTGGCTCTTATGTGTTTTTGCAATTTACGGGCCAGTTTCATTGTGGCCTGTCTGATTTCATGAACGATTTCAGGTTCAGGTGAAACACTCTGCTTACCAGTTGAAAGGTATGGTACCTGAGTTGAGATAATATTAACAAATAAAGTTAATGGGGTGTTGTCCATGTCTTTTAAGCCGTAACGTCTCCAGTCGATACTTTTCAATGCTTCTGTAATTGCACAACTTCCTGCATCGAATGTTAAGGGGACTCTGTTTGCAAATCTCATAATTTCGGATTTTCTTTTTTCATTAATGACTCTTCCTGAATCTCCACCGTATGCAAGGCCGGCTTCAATAATGAATGAAACTCCTCCAGCATAGGTTACAGGTTTTCTGGTAATTGTAGTTACGAATTCAGGTTTAAGAATCTGTTTCATACCCTTTTCGATTTGCTCAGATCCAATTGGTATAAGTCCGTCTGTTGGCGGAGCCATGAACTTCATCTTCTTGAAGCAGTGAACAATGGCTTCAGCTTCCTGGAATGTCATGTCTCTTGGACGTTTGTTCATGTCGATTCCGGTCATTTCGGCGATTTCATCAGCCCTTTTGTTTGACATTCTTGACATGGAAGATGTAAGCATGCTTTTGTATCTTCTGCTGTCGGTATTTTGAGCCATTGTCATTAAATCGTCTGCACTTACACCTTTGGGGTGAGGCAATACTTCTTTTGGCTGGACTGGAACAACGTTTGCTGCTCTTTTAAAGATATATTTGTGGCCTGATGGGTCTCTGAATGTGATTTTTGCATGGGGGTTACCGATCATGGTTCTTCTGATGTATTCAAAAGCACCCTGTTCTGCAAGAGAGTAGGAAACGTCTTTAAATTGCAATTCAATGCAGACTCCAGTTGATTCGGCAGGATAATCTTCCCTTTCCATTAAAATTCCACGGTTGTTTTTCACATCCATTTGGAATTTCATTTTCACTCCTTTAATTTCATCTCCGTCTTTGTAGCATGAAATTACACGTGCAGGTTTACCGGTTGTCATTTGTGATAATAATACACAACCACTACAACCCAAACCCTGTTGTCCTCTGGATTGGATGTTTCTGAATTTTGATCCTGCAAACATCATACAGTATACCTGCATGACGTAGTCTTCAGGGATTCCCGGACCGTTATCCTTATGTCTTAGGATGTAATGTTCCTTGTCAACACGTTTCAATTCAA
>JAUNXD010000124.1 GCA_030539985.1 Methanobrevibacter sp. | reverse complement strand
TTCCATTTTATTATTGAACAAACTGTAAAATATATTTAAAATCCCTTTCAAAAATTGATAATTTCAAAAAATAAACTATAAAATATAACAATCATTATATTACCACAAATAATTTCAAATAACATTATATAATATATAATATATAGGGAGAAATTATTATGAAACAGGTAAGAACAAGAGATTTCATTTACACAAGCGACGATTTATACTTCGCATCAACAAATTACATTCATCCAGAAGACAGAATAATCTCATTTTTAAGATACGTCCCCGATGAAAATGGAGACCGTGAAAAAAATGGCAGAAGATATAGGAAAGTAGGTTCTGAGGAAGCTTACAGTTATTTAAGGCAAAATCATCCTGATTACCTATACTTCTGTGATGTTACAAATGTGGAGATGATGGGAGTGCCGCTGGACAAGGTCGAAAGAGTAATCAAACCTGAAGAGAGACTTTTGGGACTTAAAGAGACTTTTGATACCGGAGGAGAAGTCAGAAACCCTGAACTCATCTCAAAACTGATGGATGTTGCTGATTTTTTCCATTTCATGGCAGACATCCCTTATGACCATCTGGGAATCTCAGGATCAATCCTTCCGGGCCTTCAAAAAAGCGACGTTTCAGATTTGGACTTTGTAGTATACGGACTTGACAACCACAGAAGGGCAATTGAAACATTTAAACAATATCGAGGAAAAGAAGTTTTCATTGAACAGGTAGACAAAAAAATTAAAGTTGAAGGTATCACCAATGACTATTGGGATTTTGTATACAACAAAAGAATGAGTGATGCAAGCCTTACAAAAGAAGAGTTTCGATGGTATGAAAACAGAAAGGCAAATCGTGGAACAATAAATGGAACACTGTTTGACATTCTGGCAACAAAGGATTATACAGAAATTTCAGGCACATGGGGAGATACAATATACGAACCTCAGGGAATAGCACAAATCGAAGCGAATATTGTAAGTGCACTTGGAGCATTTGACAATCCTTCATTATATACAATTGAAAATGTTCAGATAATTGATGGTGTTGATGTTGAACTGTCCGAAGTCGTATCATTTACACATACATATGCCGGTGAAGTACTTGACGGCGAGCATGTAATAGCAAAGGGAAAGGTTGAAAAGGTTATCATCAATGGTGAAACCTCACATTACCGTCTGGTTGTTGGAACCACCCGTGAAGCAATTGATGAATATGTAAAACTTAAAGAATCCCCTGCTTAAAATTTATCATCAATGAGAATAAAATATTCTCATTACCCTACTTTTTTTAAAAGATTTACAACTATAATAATCAAAAAATAATAAAAACTGACTTTTTTTAAAAAACGAATGAAATTCATCAAAAAAAATAATCATTTCAAATTTTATTCAAATATTTTCACAAAAAATATCATAAATTAACCAAATCTAATCAAATAATATATAAACTTCAAATACCAATATAATAAGTATTAAATTTAAGTGATAATATGACAGAAACTAAAAAACAAGAGTGGAACAGTAATCTTGCATTCATGATGGCAATGATCGGTTCTGCAGTTGGACTGGGTAACATTTGGCGTTTCCCGAATGTACTGTACTCCAACGGTGGAGGATCATTTATGATTCCCTATATAGTTTCCCTATTTCTTTTAGGAATATCATTCGTTTTAGTGGAATATGCCGTTGGGTTTAAATTCAAAAAGTCAATTGCAAGAATAATGTTTTCAGTTAAAGAAAAATTGGAACCGGTAGCATGGTTTATATTATTAATCGTATTTTTA
The DNA here is from genome assembly GCA_030539985.1 of Methanobrevibacter sp. GTDB lineage: Archaea > Methanobacteriota > Methanobacteria > Methanobacteriales > Methanobacteriaceae > Methanocatella. The sequence goes on along the minus strand of JAUNXD010000124.1, from coordinate 3,549 downwards.
ATTACAACATACTATGTCTGTGTTGTCGGATGGGACTTTATTTATATAATTTTAAGTATTACAAAGGCATGGGGAGCAAATCCGGATTTATACTTTGCAAATAACGTATTGCATGCAACAGATTCAATGTCCGGACTCTTTACAATTGTTCCGAATGTTCTTGTTTCAGTATTCATCATATGGTTTTTGGCATGGATGATTATCAAAAGAGACCTGAACGACGGAATCGGTAAAGTAAGTCAGATTCTATTGCCTTTACTCTGTTTAATTGTTGTCGGAATTGTGGCATTTTCCCTGACACTGCCTGGAGCATCAGCCGGTTACAGCCAGATATTCACTCCCGACTGGAGCGCACTGACAAATCTGGATGTGTGGCTTGCAGCATTCGGACAGATTGTATTTTCACTAAGTCTGGGTATGGCAATTGCAATGACATATGCAAGCTACCTTCCTGAAGGATCAAAACTGGTTGACAATGCAGTGATTGTTGCATTTTCAAATTCCGGTTTTGAAGTATTTAACTCAATCGGAATCTTTTCAATATTAGGATTCATGACAGTTTCATCCGGAATTCCATTCAATGAGCTTGTAACTGAAGGAACAGGTCTTGCATTTGTTGTTTTCCCACAGGTATTCAATATTATGGGTGATGCAGCATTCATTATCGGACCTCTGTTCTTTTTATGTATTCTATTTGCCGGAATTACTTCAGTCATCGCTCTTCTTGAGGGAGTGTGCTATTCAATTTCTGAAAAATTCCTTATTGAACGTAAAAAGACCGCAACAGTTGTTTGTATTATCGGATTTTTAATATCCTGTATCTTTGCAACCGGTGCCGGAAGTACAATACTTGGAATATTTGATGCATACCTGAATAATTTCGCACTTCTGTTTGCAATACTTCTTGAATGTATCATCTTCGGTTGGATTTACAAATTCGATGATTTAATCGAAACATTAAACAAAAATTCATCAATTAAAGTTGGTAAAACCTGGAAAACAGTTATTAAATATATATTACCTGTCTGTATTGCGGGCCTATGGATCCAGGGAGTTTATTCAACTGTTTCAACAGCAGACGGACTGAGTCTGATAGTTATGGGAATACTTACCGTAGTGCTGATAGTTGTTCCCGTCATCTTTGCAAAATTACCTGCACTCAACAAAGATTACTACAACGTGTAAAATTGCTTTCAAACAGCTGAATCATCAGCTGTCTACTTTTTTTATTTTATTTAACCAAATTGTAACCATTTAAAACCTCTTATTTAAATAGTATTAGGTCTAAATTAATAATACTGAATTTAGAGAGGTATTAAATGTTAAAAGTTTCTTCAATTAAACAATATTTGTACTGTCCGATGACTTTATATCACCAGATTCATCAGGATTGCGGCGAAAACACAGATTACCAATTGGTCATCGAGATTAAAAAGCTTAAGATTGACATTCAGGATTTAATCAAAAAGAATATGCGCAAAGTCAAAAAGGATATGGTGCTGACTGAAATTGAAGCCGTATTATCAGAAAATATCAATCCTTACATCAAAAGCACAACAGATGCCATCAAATCAATGAATCTGAATATTGAAGCATCCCAAATCAATGAAATCATTGACAATGCATATTTTACCATTAAAATAACCGCACTTAAAACCAAACAGGCAATGACCATACTTGACAAACATGCATTTGAGATAACAGACATGTTCTTTCCAAATTGCATGTATTCATTTATGATTAAAGAACCGAGCATGAATATGGTCGGAATGTGTGACAAGATAGAGATTGTTGATGGGCGATACTATCCGGTGCTTATTAAAAGCGGCAATCCTCCACTTAAAGGCGTATGGCAGTCAGATGCGATTGAACTGGTAAGCTATGCAATACTAATCGAAGAGGAATTTGAAAGTGATGTTTATGTCGGTTTTGTAGATTATGAAAAAATAGGAGACAGACGGCCTGTTGTGATGGATGTTGAGATGCGAAAGGCATTTTTTGATACCGTACGTGAAGTAAAAGAAATAATTGACAACAATAAAATGCCTAGTGTTAAAAAAAGTATCAAGAAATGTGAAAAATGTGAATATAATGATATTTGCATTCCTGAAGATTAAAAATACAAAATAATTAAAATTTCATGCTAAAATATTAATATAACCTTCCATTCGTTAAATGGAGGATTAAGCATTGAGACTATTTTCCTCCATAAGGAGGTGTTAGTGTGATATTAATTGAATTTTTGGCATTCATTTTTATTGCCAACCATTATACCATATTAACAACCATCCACCCTTAACCTGATATTAAGTAATTAATTGGAAATGAAAAAAGTTTATAGTTTTTTAAAATGAGGTATCAGCACGCCAATGAAAATGAAGTTTTATTTTCAATTAATCTTAATATCCCTATTTTTAAAAATATTCCTAAAAAAAGATTATAAAAAGTGAATAAGGATTTTAAAAACTCAGCACCAATCCTTATTCGATTTTCCATTCGTTTTAGAGGGTTTAATAATTAACCCCAACGTCACCATTAACGTCAAATATTATTTAGAATCTCATAATATATAAAATTTTCACAAAAAAATAAGTTGGGAGTTAATAGATAACTCCCACCTATATGTCCATAAACTTGATTAAAACTTGATATTATCGCCTAAACGCTTAATGTCAAAAACTGCCGTGTCTGCAACAGACATTACTGCCAAAACACCAGCCTGAATTGGATCAGTGATAATCAAATCAGCATATTCGGTTACACTTCCAGGCATATTAAGGGAAATAACTACTAAATTACTCTGCTCTTTAACTTTCTTTACGGCATCGGTAATCTCTCCACCCATAAGCGAACCTGCAAGAACAAGTGCACTTACACGTGGAAGTCTTGATATCGCCTCAACAGCTTCCGCTAGGTCATTTTCACCAACAAGAGGTATGGTATCAATACTGATACGCTCACCACGTATGTTGTGCCTGTCTGCTTCTGTAATTGCACCCATTGCCACCTGAGATACCTGTGCTCCGCCACCAACGATAATTATACGTTTTCCATAAATATCCAATTGAGAACCATGCAGTTCAACTGATTTTACTTCTTTAATCTCATTTAAATCTGAAACCAGCTCATCAATGTCTTCCACATGTTCAAGTTCCAAATTAATAGAACCCATATTGTTTTTTTCAACGAAAAGATGAACATAACTAATATTTGCACCGTGAGAAGTGATAACATCAGTTATATCATCCAGTACGCCTTTTTTCTCATCAGATTTAATTGTTAAGGTATAATCACTCATTGTTTAGCCTTAATATTATCAAGTTCCGCATGTGCCCTTTTCCACATGCTTAAATAATTGTCGTCTTTAGTAACCGGAATGACTTCAAGACCCAAATCCCTATGTTCCTGAATCCATTCCTCATGAAATACAGGTATTTCAATTTTAATTGGTTCAGAGGTTTTATTTACAACTATAAGATTTCTGTAAGGAAAATCCCATTCAACAATATATCCTCCAAGACTTACCATGTGATACGGTCTCATAACAAA
>JAUNXD010000123.1 GCA_030539985.1 Methanobrevibacter sp. | reverse complement strand
TCAACTGGGAATAGATATCATAAACAGTTATAATTATCCATTTACCCTTTATGATGGCAAGGATGATTTGTTAAATCGTTTAAGACAGTATTCTCCTCAACTGGTTATCAATGATATTTTGGATACTTCTGCTGAATACATTACCTCTTTAAAAGATGAAGGTTATTTTGTAGTTAACTTTGAGGATTTGGGAACCGGAACTGAGGTGGCAGATGTCGTATTCGATGCATTGTATGAACATGAAATCGGTGAGAATAATGTTTTCACTGGCCATAAATATTATATTTTAAAGGATGAATTCTACTTCCAGCCTCAAAAAATCATCTCTCAGGGTGTTAACAATGTACTGGTTACATTTGGGGGAACAGACCCCAATAATTTTACAGAAAAAGTAATCGATTCAATTTTATCCACCAATTATGAAGGAAGAATCAACGTCATTTTGGGATTGGGATATGACGGCCTTGAAAGGCTGATTGAAAAATATGAGTCTAACCAGGCAATTCAAATTTATAAAAATGTTTCAAATATCAGTGAATTCATGTTTCAGGCAGACATAATATTCACTTCTGCCGGCAGAACAATGTATGAAGTCTGTTCACTTGGCGTTCCGACAATTTGCTTATGTCAAAACGACCGTGAAATGACTCATGTTTTTGCAAATGAATCAAACGGATTCATAAACATGGGTTTGGGTGAAGCTATCGAAAAACAGCAGATAATCGATCAGTTCATTAATCTGGTCAATAACTATGAATTGAGAGTGGAAATGAACAGGAAGATGCTGGCTGTTGATTTGAAAGATGGTTTTGAAAATATTTGGTCCATTGTTCGTGAAGAATACAGGAAATTCACTTTAAACAGGTAATTAGCATGAAAATATTTAAGAAATATCCATATTTGATAGCTGAAATTGGAGTAAATTTTTATGACATTGCTAAAAAAGAGGGAATGTCAGACATGGCTGCCGCAAAATTCATGATCAGTGAAGCGAAGGAATGTGGCGTTGATGCTGTGAAGTTTCAATCCTACAAGGCTGAAACAATTGCTTCGAAAAATTCTCCTGCCTATTGGGATTTGTCCGAAGAGCCTACAACATCTCAATTCGAGCTGTTCAAAAAATTTGACAAGTTTGGTGTTGGAGAATACAGGGAACTTGCACAATATTGCCAGCAAATTGGCATAAAGTTTTTATCCACTCCTTTTGATTTTGAATCTGCAGATTATTTGGATGAATTTATGGACATTTACAAGATATCTTCTTCTGATTTGACAAATATTCCATTTATTCAGCATATTGCAAGTAAAAATAAACCTATACTTCTTTCAACAGGTGCTGCAACATTAAATGAAATCAAAACGGCAGTTGAAGCTATTGAAGAAGTTTCCACAGTTGACATTGCAATAATGCATTGCGTATTGTCTTATCCGACAGCATATGAGGACGCTAACCTGCTGATGATAAAGGATTTGGCTGAAAATTTCCCGGATTATGAAATAGGATATTCTGATCACACAAAACCTGATAAGGACATGGCTGTTTTAACAACTGCTTATAATTATGGTGCCACTATATTGGAAAAGCACTTTACCCTTGATAAAACCTTGCAGGGCAATGACCATTATCATGCGATGGATCCGGACGATGTAATCAAATTCAGATGGAACGTTCATTTCCTGTCTAAAATCAATGGTATGAAAAACAAGCAGCCGTTGATTTGCGAGTCCTCTTCAAGGCGTCAGGCAAGAAGGTCAATCGTTGCAGTCAGGGACATTAAAAAAGGAGAGGCAATAACCGCTGATGATTTAACATTCAAACGTCCAGGAACTGGAATTTATCCTTCAGAAATTGACAATGTCATTGGCAAAACAGCTAAAGTGGACATCCTGGAAGATACATTACTTGATTTTGACATGTTGGATTGAATTGGTGTTTCGATGTCAGTAAGCGTTAGTGATATTTGTGAAGTATTTTTCGACCTTGAAGAAAAGTATGATTTAAATTATCAGGAAATTCAGGGTTGTTTCGCTTGGCAATTAATCAGAATGTATCTTTATTATGATATCACCCGACGAACAGGTACTTTTGGAGCACCTCAACAGAAATCCTTATCGATTTTAGATAAAATCAAATCATTCACTCCATTTGTTAAAAACAGCTTATTTTCAAATCCATTTACCGGTAACGGCACAAAAGATATTTTGATTTTTGACCATCCTCGCAAAGTACTCTTTGAAGGGGAATTTAGGGATATTTACAGTTATTTTTTGGTTGATTTATTAAAAAATGATTATTCGTTTGAAGTTTTGGAAGCTCCCTACTTGAATAAGCACTTTACGAAAAATCATGATTATATTAAATATACTGACAGGATACAGCTGGGTTCTTATATCTATAAAAAACGAAACAAAATAGAATTCACTCAAAAAGAAATGGAATTGATTTCAAATGTCAGAAGGGAGCTTGAAACTGCTTTTGATTTGGATATAAATCTTGAATGGATTTTGACAATCCATATCCTTAACTTTCAATATGATTATAAAAAATACAAGGAACTGTTCAAAAAAAGAAATCCCAAAATGATATTTGTTGTTGTTGCCTATGAAAATCAGGCCATCGTTAAGGCTGCAAAGGATTTGGGTATTGAAGTGATTGAATTGCAGCATGGAACAATCACTGATTATCACTTAGGTTATTCATATCCTCTGAAAACAAGAACTGGTGGAATTGCATATTTCCCGGATAAAATATTGACATTTGGAGACTATTGGATAAATGAGGAAACCTCGCCAATTTCAAAGGATAATGTTGTTCCGATAGGTTTCAGTTATTTTGAAGCACAATCAAAAGATTTCATTGATATCAAGTCTCATGAAAGACAGGTTCTATTCATATCTCAGGGGGTGATTGGAAAATATCTCTCAAAGCTTGCATATGACTTTGCATGTGAAATGAAGGATTATGACATAATCTATAAACTGCATCCTGGCGAATATGAAACATGGAGGGAAAACTATCCTGAACTTGTCAATGACTTGGATAACTTTAGAGTAATCGATAATAGTGAAACTCCCCTTTATCAGCTGTTTGCGGAGTCTTCCTATCAGGTTGGAGCATTTTCAACAGCAATATATGAGGGGTTGATGTTTAACTGCAAAACATTCATTGTAGATGTTCCTGGTGTCGAATACCTGTCTGATTTAATCGATAAGGGATATGTATATAAGGTTAGTGACGTTAATAATTTAAAAGACAATTTAAAAGATTTCAATCCGAAGGATTATGATAAGAATTTCTTTTTCAAGAATCTGGATTATGATTTGTTGAGGAGAGTGATTAAAAATGGATGAATATGTTCAATTTATCAAAAGGATAGGTATTGTGGGCATTGCAAATATCCTGATATCCTTAAGTGGATTGATATTCATCCCGATTATTACCAAAAACTTTTCCACTTCCGATTATGGGGTTTGGGCACAGGTCAATACATTGATTGCCCTTGTTCCAAATGTCGTCAACCTTGGCCTTCCATATACTATGGTGAGATTTTTAGCGGCCGAAAAAGATAAGAATATGATTAGGCAGTCATTTTATTCGATGATGGCTCTTGTCTTGGCATCAACATTGGTAATGGTTGCAATATTTTTAATCTTCTCATATCAAATTGCAAATGCGCTGTTTGACGGAAGCATGCAGATAATGCTGATAGTTACTGTCATATCCTTTTTGGCTTGCCTGAATTTAATGCTTTTAAGTTATTTCAGAACATTCCAGCAAATAAGCTATTATTCAGCATTTCTGGTGGCACAAACCTATATCGGGGTTGGCGTTAGCATAATATTGACCTTGATGAAATATCCTATTGAAATCGTTGTTCTCGGACTGTTGTCAGGTTATCTGATTGTTTTTATTGCAATGGCCATGCTGATAATTCGCCAATTGGGATTTACAGCCAAACTAAAAAGCCTGAAGGAAGAATTGAAATTTGCAATTCCTACAGTTCCAAACAATGTCTCCTCATGGGTTGTTGATTCAAGCGATAAATTCGTCATAGGAATATTTTTGGGATCTGCAGCTGTAGGATGTTATTCACCGGGGTATGCTCTTGGAAGCATTCTTTTGATGTTTTTAACTCCTTTTGCAGTATTGCTTCCTGCGGTATTGCCTGAATACTTTGAGACAGGTGACATAGATAAGGTAGATACCTTTTTAAGCTATTCTATGAAATATTATCTGCTGATTACAATTCCGGCGGCAGTAGGAATGAGTTTGCTTTCAAAACCTTTATTATATATTTTAACAACAACAGTTATTGCGGATAATGGGTATATGATAACTCCTCTTGTTGCTCTTGGAGCAATATTTATGGGAATTTATGGTATTGTCAACAATATTATTATCTTGGAGAAAAAGACAACTATTTTAGGCTATATCTGGATAAGCGTAGCTATTCTAAACATCGTTTTAAATATCTTTGCAGTGCCGATTCTTGGAATTTATGGTGCAGGTCTTGCAACACTTGTGTGCTATTTCTTTGCATTTGCAGTCACTTTAATCTATTCGAAAAAATACGCTCGTCTGCCATTTGACTTCAAATCTATCGCCAAGATATTGATATCTTCAATCATAATGGGCATATTTGTCAGTTTTGCCAATCCCTCTGGAATAATAAATATTTTAATCGTCATTGCAGTTGCGATTGTCATTTACTTTGCGGTGCTGTTTGTTTTAAAAGGAATAAATAAAAAAGAGATAGATTTAATCAAAAGCATGATTTAATCTATTAGAATTTGTTTTTCAGTCTGGCAAGTTTTCCTTCCTGTTTCATTTCGTGCCTTTTTTCAGCGGTCATTTCCATTTTTGCAAATATGAATCCGGAAATTAAAAAGACTAAATGAAGAGCGATTCTCCAGAATTCAACTGTATTGTTGATTCCATTGGAAGCGTTCAGAAAATCCTGCAGCAATTCAATAAGTGAAATTGCAACTATTGATCCGATTATCTTAAGTTTGAGTCCTGAAAAGTCTAATAGGCCCATCCAGGATAATTTTTTAGAACTTTTTTCAACATCCTCCATTTTGGATATGAAATTTTCATAGCCTGAGAATGCAACTATTAAAACCAGATTTGCGACTAAAGTTAAATCTAAGAGTTCCAAAACCTTTATAATCCAATCATTGTCTGTCATTGGGGTGAAAATCATTGAATACACGAATTCCCATGCATTTATTGCGAATCTGTAGAGAATAAAGGCTAAAACTATAATCAAAATTAAATACATCGGTGCAAGTATCCATCTGCCTGCGAAAAGTATTTTTTCAAGCCAT
>JAUNXD010000122.1 GCA_030539985.1 Methanobrevibacter sp. | reverse complement strand
TGTTTAAGGAAACATATTTTTCAATAAGCTGATGATAGATATCGTTTAAAGCGTTGAAATCCCTGTTTTCAACGATTTCATTTAAATCATATGATACGTCAAACAATTCATTCTTTTCAGCAATTGCGATTTTATTTTCAACGTTTTCAAGAAGAGAAAAGAATCTGAAATCATTTTCATGACCGTTTATCAATGCTTCAAGTTCAGCCAAACATGATGCTGCAGGATTTAAGGCATCCAAATCAGTTTCAGACAGTCGGGTTAATCTTTCAGCGTATCTGATGATTTTGCCATTTTCGAAATCTGTTAGGTTATCCAATCGATTCAATAAGTTTTTATACTCCTCATTTAATTTGGAATGATTCAAATCACAAGATTTTGATTTAAATACCTTATCCAACCGGATTTCATTATTCTTATTGAATATTTTGACTGTATAATCATCTGTATCAAATTCGATTTTAAATGTTCCGTCAGGATTTACAGGGATTTTAAATGAATCAGCGCCACCTTTTGTAACTTCTGCCACAAAACCTAAAAAGAGAAATGTGGAATCCAAACTGAACAGTCTGCCTTTAGTCTTACCTATTATCAATGAAAATATATTTTCAACAGGTTTTGAAGGTGGTTTTTCAAGGCTTCCGGCATAAATGGCTGCACCACGACTTACAACAGTCAAAGGATTTAAGCTGTCCTCAATGGAGGTTTCAAAGTTCTCCCCAATAAATTGTTTTATTAAAGGATTGAGGCATGACCCGCCTACCATGACGATTTTATCAATATCGCTTCCGGACAAGTGATTGTTCTCAAGCAGTTCATTGCACAAATCAAAGGTGTTTTTAACAAGCGGCCTTATGATTTGTCTGAATTCATCACGTTTTAAAGTGTATGTGAAATCATAACCGTCGAAAAGGTTATTAATATGAATATTTGCCTCATCAAGTTTTGACAATTCAATTTTAGCCATCTCACCAGCCTGTTTTAGTTTTGAATAAACGTCAGCATATTTAATGTTATTCCTTTTCAAATCGTCTAGATGCAAATCGTCAATGATTTTAGGAATGAAAAGCCTTTCGACAATTTTCCAGTCAAACACATTGCCTCCAAGATTGTCCAATCCCATTGTTGCAATTAGCTCAATGTCATCCCCATTGCTTTTAATAAGTGAGGCGTTGAACGTTCCTCCTCCAAGATCATAAATCATCCAGGTTTCGCCTTCAAATGATTTTAAATCATATGCCATTCCAACTGCAATCGGCTCCAGGACAAGGTTAAATGATTTGAATCCTGCAAGACGGGCCGCATCATTAACCGCCCTTGTCTTTAAAGGATTTGAATTTGAAGGAACGCAGATGACCGCATCCTCAATGTCAGCACCGCATTGCTTGAAAACAGAAAACCTTAAATCTTTAAGCACTTCAGCAGACAGTTCTTCAGGATAAAGGTATCTTGATGTTTTTTCGAATCGGAAAGGAAGTGAAAATCCCATATTATGCTTGAATTCTGTAATTGCATTATTCACATCAACCAAAATGGCATTTTTAGCGTCATGACCCACATGAACAATATTATTTTCATCAATGAGAACTGCAGAAGGGGTGAAATCCTCACCGGTGCTATGATTTTTGATTATTATCGGTTCACCATCATTATAATATGAAATAAGTGAATCGACAGTACCTAAATCTATTGCATAATCAATTGTGGTGCCATCTGAATTCAAACCGGTATTATAATCTGATTTCATGTTCTGTTTCCATAAAAACAGATTGTAGGAATATTCATCACTTATCCTTGAATCGCAGACAACTGCAAACTCCATCAACTTGGATGCATCGGCCAAACTGTTCAAGCCTGCCAGACGAATTGCCTCTTTGACAATTTCTGAAACCGAATAGGTTTTTAAAGTATTAATAACATTAGAGTAAATTTCATTTATCCGCTCATCAGAGTCCATCAGCTCCTCAAGAGCAATCACCGCTTTTATGAGGTTGCTTTCACTTCCCAATTCAATGAAAATGTTCCACAAGTCAATGTAATGTTGATATCTGTTTTTCAATGCAGGATCATATGCAATTGCCTCCAAAAGCAAGTCACATGCAAGCCTGTAATTTTTTCCTCTCAGATTGACAGTGAATGCCTTTGAAACCAGCTTCATATCTGGAATGTCGGATTTCCAGATTCTCAATGTTTCACTATAATATTTCCTAATATCATAATCGTTTAAAACTTCATTTTCTAATATTTCAATAGCTTCATTTAATCCGTTCTCTCGTTTTGCAAGTGAAAATGCCTTTAAAATCTGAGGGTTTACAACAAAATCATCATATTCAAAATCCAATGGCTGATTTGGATTATCTGACTCATCGACAATGATTGCATTTACATCCTCCAACAGTTCTGATGCATCCTGATATCTCTCGTTAGGATTAACGTTGAGACATTTCATTACAATTTCATCAAGTTGCTTTGAAACGTTGTCATTATAATAGCTTGGAGGCTTCATCGGAGATTTCCATGGCTTTAAATCCAAAATGTCTTCCAAATCAAATTCTTCAAAATCATATGGGAAACGATTGGTCAGCAGTTGATAGAATATTACCCCAACGGCATAAATGTCTGCCATTGTTGAGACGACCCCGTTAAATGATTCGGGAGCCATGTACGGCCTTGTTCCCTCAATGTCAGCACCGGAAATGGATGTTGTCACCTCTTTTGCAATGCCGAAATCAGATATCTTAAGTATGATTTCCCCATCTGCGCCATAGCTGAGGAGAATATTATTCAATTTCAAATCCCTGTGGACAATGGAAGGTTTGGATTTGTGCAGAGTATTTAGACCATTAAGAATCTGTCTTGTGAAATCCAAAACACGATTAACCGGTACGGATGAGTTTGAAGCGGTGAATGAATTCAAATACTGTTCCAGGTCTCCTCCCGCAACATATTCCATTACAAAATAAGCAAGATTATTCTTTGAAATCACCCCTGCATCGTATATGCTGATTATGTTTTCATGCCTCAGGCGTGTGGCGATTTTGACTTCACAAAAAATTTCGGTATCTGGAAAATTTGATGTTAGAGGCTCCTTGACGATTTTCATAGCCCTCAGGTCATCTAAAAAGTTATGCCTTACCAGATACACCTCTGCAAACGATCCGGCTCCCAAGAATTTTTTAACTTCATACTGGCCATTAAAAGATTCATCGACCATTGACTTTACTTTGCTAAATTCCAAATTAATCACCGAATTAGACGTGAAATCTAATCAATATGAACAGAAGATAACTGCAGCGCCATGTCCTCTGGATAATTTTAAAAATGAATTGTTTGTTAATTTGGTTACAACACCTGACGGTACCTTTTTATCGGCAATGAAAGTACCGTTTGAGCTGGATTCATCCAAAATCCACCAGTCATCATCCTTGAAGAAAATCTTCAGGTGAGGTTTTGAAATGTTGGAAACTGTAGAATAGCTGTTGTCCAGAAGGATGGTGAATGATCCGAAATCGGTCGGCTTGAAATTATCCTTTCGTCCAATCAATACGACTTCATTCTTGTTGATTTTAAATGTTTTTCCCTTATCTACACCATTGAATATTGTCAAAACACAGTGCTTGCCGTCATGATACTTCTGATTGTTCTTGTAGAGCTTCAAAAATGAGAGAAGCTCATCGGAAAGGAATGTGACTTCCAAAAACAAGTCTTCAAAGGCATCCACCTTAAGGACATATGCCTTGACGCTTCGACGGCCAATTTTGTTTGGAACTTCCTTTTTAACGACAACCTCTTCAATCAAGCCTGATTGAACCAGCTGCTTTAAATGCTGACCCAACATCTGGGGAGTGATGTCGATATTGTAATTGTTTAAAAGAATACCGTTGATTTCACGTGAGTATAAAGGGTCCTTGTCACCGTTATTTTTCTGGAAATCCCTTAAAATTTCAAGTATTGAAAAACGTACTTCATTGTTGACAGCTGCCAATTTGGTAGATATCAGATTTTCATCGGACAAATCCAATATGGTGGTTTTAATTGTTTCCAAATCACTCATTATACAAACTCCATTAATTAAGCCAAATTTAATACTAATTATATTTAAACAGATATTTAAAAATTATTAATATTTATAGAATATATTTAATTTAATTGATATTTAATTCAACTAAATAAAATGCTTTAATCAAAGCGATAATTTTTAAGAAAAAATGGCCTAATCACCATTTGATTCATCATATGCAATGATAAATATAAAGAATTTACTTTACAATTAAACCCTTTATCCAATTTAACAATAAGATATAATAAAATTGTTAATAACGGATAATATGTTAGATGAATACCTAGACAAGAAACTGAATGACGCCTTTGAACTGATTCAAAACGACACCGACAAGGCCATAATAATTTTTAACGAAATCCTTGAAATTGAACCTGAAAACGTTGACGCTCTAAACGGCAAGGGATCCGCACTGATAAAACTGAATAAATTCAACGAGGCAGAAATCTATTTCGACAAATCATTAACCATCGAGGAAAATTCAACCGCACTGATAAACAAGGGAATAATACTTAAAAATAAAAAGGAATATAAGAAAGCCATGGAATACTACAACAAGGCAGTTCACACCAACATCAAAATGAAAAGCATCATCGACATTCTTAAAAATGAAATTTGCGAAATACTTAACGATAATGAGGATAGCGAGTTTACCTGCGAGGCCAATGCCATCATCAAAAAAGGAATAGAGTATAAAAATGAAGGCAAATTATGGGATGCACTGGACTGCTACAGCGAATCAATATCAAAAGATCCAATCTGCGAAGACTTCGCATTATCCCTAATCAATGAGATAAACATGATTCTGCAAAAGGAATTCCTCTTCAAGGCTCCCAAATTCAAAAACACCAAAATAGACAATCTGAAGCTTCAAAGTCTGAGGGCATTGCTGATTGAGGAAAATCCGAAAAAAGCTTTAAAATTGACAGAAATCATTCTGGAACATGACAAAAAAGATATAGACACATTAAACCAAAAGGGATATATACTATTCGGATTTGACGAATATGATGAAGCGATAAGATACTTTGACAGATGTTTAAAAATTAATAGCCGTTACCATTACGCATTATTCAACAAGGCACTGACCTTAAGAAGAGTTAACAGACTTGAAAGCGCTCTGGAATGCTTTGATGAGCTTTTGAAAATAAGAAAATGCGAAGCAAAAGTCAAGCCTTACCAGCTTGAAATCCTAGATAAACTCCACACCAGAAAACTGAATTCAGATTAAAAAAAAAAGAAATATTAAGAGGAATAGAATCCTCCTAA
>JAUNXD010000121.1 GCA_030539985.1 Methanobrevibacter sp. | reverse complement strand
GTCTTATCGGTGACTTCATTAACCTTCTTTCCAAAATATTTAAATATCAAATCTTCTAAATTATTTCATCAATAGGGGGCATGTCTATGCATAAACGAAAATTTTTAATTTTACTGGCAATTATTTTAGTGATATTTGCAGCCAGCACTATCGTATCTGCAGAATTTGACATAAAAACCCATGAATATAATTTTGCAGACAAGGCGTTATTTAATATAAGTGACGATTTGACTAACGAGACAGAATTTAAACTTTCTCCAGGCGATACTTTGGATGTGGGAGCTTATTACATTTACCCGGATGATAAAACAATCTGCTCATTATACTTTGTCGGTGAGGATGGTGTTACTGACTTTGAAGGCCATTGGGAAGACTCCTCATATGAAAAAATTGACAGCAATGCGACCTCTCAGGGATATGAGACTTATTTGTTTAAGGATTCGGATGAATATGATGTATTCATTGAATTGGATAATCTGACGGTTGATGATGGCGGCATTGATATAGTGTATTACTATTTCAGTGGCAGTTTTGAGTCATTAAAAGAAGCTCAGATATTCATTGATACCTTTAAAATTAATAAAAAATTGATTGAATAGTTAATAATCGATTTTTCTTGTTTTAATTTTTTGGAAGTATTTTTTTTCACGAAGTTCGTATGTTATGTTTCCAGCAACATATGATTGGTAAAAGAGTTATCTACTTTTTTTATACGAATTTCGGTGTAATCCTTTTACATATTCCTGACAACTTGCTGATAAATCCATTTAAGATTTATATAAAGTTTTTCAAATATAAGTACTCATTCATATCTTAAAATAAGTTATGGGTCATTTTAAAAATATATATTAAGGCAATGGTTAATGAAGAAACAAGAATGGTTTCTTCATTTAATCACACTGATTTTTTCAGTTAGTGTGGTGGTTCCATAATATTTTGTGTTTTTGAATCCTACTTTAACGGTATATTTGCCAGGCTTTAATTTTATTTTTAGTTTTGCCTGTCCTTTGCTGTTGGTTGTTTTTATATAGGTCTTTCCGTTAATTTTAAATTTAACTTTGACATTTTTTATCGCTTTTTTGTTAGCATCCTTAAATGTCACGGTAAATTTGCCTTTTTTGTGTATTTTTAGTTTTGAAGCTTTTATGGTAGGCTTTAATATTTTCACTTTTATAGTTTTCGAAGATCCGATGTAATTGTTTCCATTAAAGGTGATTCTGGCAGTATATGTTTTAGCCTTATTTTTAATGTTCAGTTTGGCTATTCCGTTTGAATCGGTTTTAACATAATACGAGCTTCCTCCTATGCTGACTGTCAATTCTTCATTTGAGATATGGGCATTGTTTTCCTTAACCAACTTTATTAGAATTTTTAATGGTTATTTCTCCACCGTTACAGTAAATTGTCCCTCCAGGTTCATTTGAGTTACCGTTCAGCAAGGTAACATTGATTAAAGTTAATTTTACGGAGGAATTTATGTTAAACAGTCTTCCACAGGATTCTCCATTGATTATGGTATTCTCTTTGGATTTTCCAATGATTGTTATTTATTTGTCAATTGTAATGTTTCTGTTTTTGCTTCCGACATACTCTCCATTATTCAAATAGATTGTTGAGTCATTTTTACTATTATTCACTGCGCATTCTAAACTTTTGAACGGTTTTTGTGAACTTCCGTCTCCCATTTCATCGCTTGCATCCGGTGAAACATTGATTTCCAATGAATCTCCCGGTGCGGAATCGCCAATTATTTCACTGCTGTTTGAATCAGAATCTATTGCACTAACACATGATATCGTGCAGATTACTGATAAAACTATAAAAACAGTATAAATCGTTTAATATTGTTATTTTTAATAATAATATGCTTTTCCTCCTATTGTTATAAAACATTTTTATCATCGTTGTTAAATAATATTTTTTATACTTGTTATTAAATAAATATTTTTATTTTAAATTGATAGGGTTCTATTAAATTAATTTTATCGCATTAATTATTATGTTTATTTTGTAAAGTATGGGTTAATCTTTAGTTTTTAAGTTTTTGTTGAAAGTATTTTTTTACAGTTTGCATTTTTTAAATAATTTAAATGCCTTGGATAGAATTTAAATAATATATAAATGATATAATTAAACATTGAAAAAGCAAACGTTTTTAATTAATAATATTAAGGGATAAGTATGGATAAAAAAACAAGGCAACGTCTGGGTGAAATCAGGGCAGCAATAAAGAAATACGGTTTTGATGAAATTTTAGGCCAGACCGCAAAAAGTAAAATACGCAATAGGGACGATGATAATGCGCATGGGCTCTTGCTGGATGATGAAGTTCCTTTAAAGTTAAGATTAATGCTTCAGGAGCTTGGAACTACTTTCATAAAATTGGGTCAGCTGTTAAGTACAAGACCAGATATTGTCGGAGAAAAGATTGCAGACGAATTGGCTAACCTTCAGGATGACAATCCTGCCATATCATATAATCAGGTTAAAAAAATTGTTGAAAGTGAACTCAATGGAAATATTGATGAACTGTTTGAGGATTTCTCACACGAACATCTTGCAACAGCATCAATAGGTCAGGTTCATGAGGCCAGATTAAACACTGGCGAGCGTGTTGCAGTCAAAGTGCAGAAAGAAGGTATAACCGATAAGATAGACCTTGACATAAGGATAATGAAATATGTTGCCAACCGTGCGGATAAACTGAATGCAAATCTCAGAAAGCTGAATCTGCCCGGAATCATGGATGAATTCGACCGTTCAATTCACAAGGAAATCGATTATAACAATGAATTCATGAATATGCAACGTATTGAATTGAATTTTGAAGATAATCCTGAGATACATATCCCTGAAACCTATTCCAATTACTGTTCATCAAAAGTTTTAACAATGGAATTCATTGACGGTACAAAATTAAATGACGTATACGCAAGCGAAAGCGAAGAGTTCGACAAAAAGCTTCTTGCAAAAAATGTCCTTGATTCCTATCTCCAGCAGCTGTTCATTGACGGTTTCTTCCACGGCGATCCCCATCCTGGAAACATAATGATTCTGGATAATAATGTCTTATGTTACCTTGATTTGGGAATGATGGGATTCTTTGATGAAGAATTTAAAAAGAATCTTTCAGAATTGATGATTCTGTTTGTAGATCAGGATATTGATGGTCTGATAAATCAGCTTATGTACATGGACATTTTGGATTATGATATAGATACAAGAACCCTTAAAAGAGATCTCAACGACCTTTTCGGAAGATACTTTGGTGTTGAGCTGAATCGTTTCAACGGAGTTCTTGAGGAATTGCTTAAGCTCATGCAGGAATATGGTGTTGTCCTTCCAAATGAATTCGTTACAATGGCAAGGGGACTGTCCATGGTTGAAGCCATCGCCGAAAACTTGGATCCGGATATAGATGTTTTCGCATCAATCAAACCGATTGCCAGACAGGTTGCCAAACAAAGATTGAGTCCTAAAAAGTATTTGAAAGGTAAAAAAAGCAATCTGATATTATATGAACATATGATTCAGGCCTTGCCGAAGCTCCTTACAAGAACTATTCACAAAATCGACAACGAGGAGCTGCAGTTCAAGTTTGAAGTCGACATAACCGATAAGGTTTCTATTGTTGCATTAATATCTGCACTCATCATCGGTTCCTCAGTCGTTTCTTTTGGGCCGATGGTATTTGATATGCCTCTAATTTCATTAATAGGTTATATAATAGCTATAATATTGAGCATTATAGGCATTAAAAGATATGTTTTAAAATAAGTTTAGAGAGGATTTAAAAAAATTGCAATGACCCCTAATGGGGTCGCAATATTAATTTTTTACAGTTTTTAATTTCTTATAGCCAAGTGCAACAGCGGTGGCTAGGATGATCATGGCTATTGAAATTACGGATGTTATTATATCATTCAACACCAGATTTTTAGCGAAATAAGAGATGAAGATCACGGTCAACGGTACAAAGAACCATTGCGCAATGTAAATCGTGTTGATGTTGCCGCTTAATATTGTAGCTGCTTTGATAACTGCATCAGGAAGGTATCTGGCCAGCCAGTGGCATAGGCCGATTACTGCATGACAGTTGATTATGCAGAATACTGCATCCAGGGTATTGAGGAAATAATAGAAGTGAACGTCATCCGATGCAACGCTGCCCCACATCTTTGAGGAAATCAAAAAGTAGGCTAAGGCCACTATCAGTAAAACAGGCCAGAATTTGAAGAATTCACCTTTATCCTTGGCCTTTATGAAGTACTGTCCCCAAACGTATCCTGCAATTGGGAATATGAACCAGTTGAATAATGGGAATGCTGTAAATCCTCCTGCAGCTCCGATAAAGTATGAGATGAAAAGGTTCACAACAGGAATGCCGAAGTCAATTCCCTTCACTAGGGTTCCCAGTATTGACATTACAACAGCAATGATAATCAGTTTCTTGTTTGAAAGCTCGAATTTCTTTAAGATTCCCATAATGATAAATGATAGACCTGCGAATGCAAGGATATCAACGCAAAAGAGCAATAATCCGTCAGCTATTGGAAAAATATCCCATTTTCCTAAAAGAAATCCGCAAACAAAATGAGGAATAAAAAATTCAAATATATTGACCAGAATACCTAAAAGGAATAGCTTCGCTCCCCTTTTTATCATAACGTTCCATTGACTATGCCTTGAGTATACTATACCGACGCCCATACAAAACATGAAGATGACGGCAGCATATGGTCTTCCCAAAAGATTCATCAAATGAAATTGAAATTAGGGTCAAAAGAAGAATTGAATGCACTGGCCACATAATACATGAAGAAAAATCATGAAGATGATGGATAATGCCTTGGCAATGTCCAATTCAACTTGTCTGCCGGTATTAACTTTTTCATCTGAAAATAAATTTGAAATGTTAATGTTAACATTTATATTGGAGGTGATATATAATTGTCTTGAAGATGTTCAAAAACCCTATATGTTATATGAACTTATTTTTGGATAATTCTTTTAAAAAACGAGTCTATTCTAAAATATGGCAATTTATAATTAATAATATCAATTTTCAGTAATAATATTTATATAGAATAATTAATAAAAATTCTATTGACTCATTTTCTGAGTTTTTTGATTAAATATAAAAGGTGAATATTTTATGGAAATAGGAGAAATAATTGGAGATGCTTTAGTATACCCTTTTAACAATATTAAAGCATTAGTAATATATGTTATTATAGGTATCATCGGTGCAATCGTCGGTGGAGCCTCAATACTCAGTTTAGTAAGTGCTTTCAGTACTACTGGCTTAGGTGGAGCTGCTTTCACTGGTTTAGGTATCGTAGGAGTCATTGTTTTCATTCTTATCCTGTTTTTAATTTCAGGATACAGTTTAGATAT
>JAUNXD010000120.1 GCA_030539985.1 Methanobrevibacter sp. | reverse complement strand
TGGTAGAGCGCCACCTTGGTAAGGTGGAAGTCGGGGGTTCGAATCCCCCCTAAGGCTTTCAAACTATTTTTTGCATTATTTTAATGTTTTGCTAATATTTGTTTTTAACCGATATGGATGTAAAAAATATTGTACACAAATTATTTAAAGTTAAAATACTTTAAAATAAATAATATTTATGATATTGATTTTAATTTTTTAAGGTGAAAATTATGAATTATAAAAAACTAATACTTGTTGGATGTATTTCTGCATTCGTTGCACTTTTGACTTCTATTTTGGGAGTTGCAGGTACCGTTATAGGTTCAGTTATTTCATCTGTCTTATACAATATGCTTTCTGAAGCTTTAGAAAAGCCTGTTTCAGCTGCGACTTTCAGTACCAATTTTGAATGGGAGATTGCATATATATTTCCGCTTGTAGTTATTGGATTAATTCAGCTATTGTTAATTTTCGCTTTATTGTCTGAATTCGGTATTTTGCCTCATCAGTTCCTTACAGCATACCTGTCACTGCAGCATGTTGCAGATAACAATCTCTACAGGATATTGGGTATTGCAATGCTTGTCATAAGTGCTTATCCGTTAGTCGTAAAGCCGGACATCATTAAGAAATCTCATGGAGCAATCATAGCATTTGTGGGATTGATATTTTTAGCCAGAGGTTTTGTGGATGCGGGAAACGTAATTACAAACATGTATGACATTGTATTTCTGTATTTTGATTTTCCTATAGCTGTTGTTGCATTATGTTTGATTTTATATGTGATAATCAAAATATTATTGTCCGCTAAGGATTCAGAAAAGGAATTCAGATTATTTAAACATAATCTCAATGAGGAAAACTTTTCTCATGATAAGAAGACTCATCATTCAATCAAACATGAGGACTTTAATTATGAACAGAAATCAAAAAGCATTCGTGTAAAAAATCACAGGCCGGTCAACCAGCCAAGAAATGATGATCATATTAAATTCAAGAATCATATTGAAGATAAAAGGCCTCAATCCGGAATCAATAAATCTTCCGATAAAATACAGTTTGAGTCTAATGACCTGTTGGATGATTATAAAAAATAGTGGGTAATATGAGTAAAAAAGACAAAACATTAAAAGAGATTCTTGATATCATATTATATGAGAATCCCTCAACTCAAGATGAAATAGCTGAAAAGTTAGGAATCACTCGCAGATATGTTACCCAACTGTTGCAGCCACTTGTAAAAAGTGGGACTGTAAAAAGGGCATACATGATTGATTTAAAAAGCTATGAAACAGTTGTTGAATCTGTTGAGGACTATGTAAGCACCAGAGACAGTAAGGGCAATGTTTTGATAAACGACATGTTGGCCAATATGACAAAGCATGTCCATTCGCAGCTTGAAATGTCTTTTGAGGCGGTTCTGGAATATGATGAAAACAAGGCAAGCAAGGCTTTGGAAATGGATTATGCCACAAACAATATGGTTGAAAAAATCAGAACATCTGTTGAAACGATTGTAAGCATTAACAAGCACTCAGAAATTTCAAAATCTATTCTGTATAATGAAATTGCATATGATTTGGAGCGTATCGGTGATTACTGTGGTCATATTGCAAAATTCGTTATCAATGATGTTTATGAGGTTGACGGCAATATATTGAAAAAACTGAAAAAAATGTATAAAACTGCCCAATCAATGATTCGTCTGACCATGAAAGCTTTCATTGAAGGTAAAACAGAACTGAAAGATGATTTGATGGAAATGGAAGATACAATTCATATCATGCAGTCCAAGGCCATTAATCTGATTGCAACCCAAATGGCTGAAAGCACTTTCGATGAAAAGGAACGTTCAAATTATTTCATTTATCTGTTCAGACTCATCAAGGCCTTCAAGAGGATTGGGGACATTGCTGTTGAAATGATGGATGTTGCAGTCGAGTTTCATGACAATATTCCAAGACCAACAACACCAAGAACTTTCAGATAATTTTAAAAATTCTATTTGTCGTATATTCTTGTTGTGGCATGTCTGTCTGCCCAACATTGGATGCACACGCCGACTGGAAGGCCTGCGGTATGGGTATGTGCCTTCAGGATTTTAACGTCGAGTGTGGTGGTTTTGCCGCCAAGACCCATAGGGCCAATTCCTGAGGCATTGATTTCATCCAGAATTTCTTCTTCAAGTTTTGCAAGTACAGGATCAGGGTTTCTTTCACCAACTTTTCCCAATAATGCTTTTTTACCTAATTTTAAACATAAGTCAGAGGTTCCTCCGATTCCAACACCTACAATGGTTGGAGGACAAGGTTTTCCTTTTGCTTTAAGCACAGATTCAACAACGAATTCCTTGATGCCTTCAATTCCCTCAGCAGGAAGGGCCATTTTCATGGCATTGTTGTTTTCTGAGCCGAATCCTTTCGGCAGGATTGTTATTTCAAGGTAATCCTCATCAACCAGTTCAATATCGATTGGAGGTATATAGTCTCCTACATTAACGTTTGTATTTTCACGGGTAATGGGATCCACAATGTTTGGCCTAATTGGAACGTCAGTTGTGGCTTTTTTAATTCCCTCTTCAATGCCTTCACGTAAATTTTCAACTTCAACATTTCCCAATTTGACGAAAACCACCGGCAAACCTGTATCCTGACACATGGGAATGCCCTTTTCTTCTGCAAGTTCAATATTTTTTAGGATAGCTTCAATATTTAACCTTGCCAATTCATGCTCTTCAATTTTAAGTGCATCTTCAAGTGATTTTTTCACATCTTCGCCAAGTACAATAACTGCCTCTTTGTAAAGCTCATAGACAGTTTCCTTAATAACATCTTTGCTAATCAAAATAAAACCCTTTTAAAATTAATTAATACTATTTTTGATTTTTGAAATATTTAAATATTGATAACGTCAATAGGACATACTTCAACACATTTTCTGCAAATGGTGCATTTTTCTGAATTGATGGTGATTGCGCCGCCCAATATTTCAATCGCATTCTCTTTACAGGCAATTAAACATGGCGCCTCTGATGGTGGTTGGCAATGCATACAAAATAAGGTTGGAGTGTCAACATTTGGTGTTTGTTGACAACTTCCACAGGTTGTACAGTCAGTACAATTTCCTGATTTAAACATAATTTTATTTTTCTTCTAAAACAAGTCTTGCTCTTGCTTGACTTGTAATCACATGGACAAAGCCACTTTTTTTAGTATTAGGTTCATATAATCCTGCCATTTTTGCTAAGAATTTTTCCTGATTTTTGGATTTGACTTTAGCAGGATCAAGAATGCTAATTGCTCTTTTAGTACAGGCTTTGATACATGCTGGTCCTTCTTCTCTGTCAGCACAAAGGTCACATTTTTCGGCAATATTTGCTTCAAATGTCATTGCACCAAATGGACAAACCATTACACATAATCCGCACCCGATACATTTCCCAGTATCGACTCCTTCTTCGCTTACAGCTTCTGTTGGACAGATTGTTATACATGGTGCACTTTCACAGTGTTGACATACAATGGAGTAAAATGAAGAATGATATTCTACTATTTTTATTCTGCTAGATTTATGGACTGATGCACACATGTTTTCACAATTCATACATCCGTCACATAAATTACTGTTTACGGAAATTTTTTCCATTGTATCACCTTTATAAACCTAACTCTTCACACTCTGCATCAACGTATTTTTGGATTTTTTCAATGATTTCATCATCTAAGTGTCTGAATCTTTTTTGTGGCGCCAAGTATTCTTTTACAGGTTTTCTTTCTTCAGGCCTGTAAGTGATTTCAAATTTGCCATCAACGATTTCATATAAAATCCAAGATCCAGTTTCCACAGCTAATCTACCCATTTCAATTGTTTTTTCAGAAGGATATCCCCAACCGGTAGTACATGGTTGTTGTAGGTGGATATATGCTGCTCCTTTTGTTTCTGCAGCTTTTTTAACTTTTTTAACAAAATCTTCAGGATATGCGATAGATGCGGTTGCAACATAAGGTATTCCGTGTGCAGCCATAATCATTGGCATGTTTTTCTTAGGTTTGTCTTCACCGAAACTTGCAACACCGTTAGGGGATGTTGTAGTGCTTGCACCAAATGGGGTTGCCCCACTTCTTTGGATACCTGTGTTCATGTATGCTTCATTATCATAACAGATGTAGGTCATGTTATGTCCTCTTTCCATAGCTCCGGACAAGGATTGTAAACCAATATCTACAGTTCCTCCGTCACCACCGAAAGCAACAACATTTACATCATCTTTTCCTTGAATTCTAAGTGCACTTTCCACACCGGATGCCACAGCACCTGAGTTTTCAAATGCTACATGAATAAATGGAATTTCCCATGCGGTTTCCGGATATGGTGTGGTCATAACTTCAAGACAACCTGTAGCGGAAATTGCTACGGTATTTTCACCTAATGCATTTAAAGCCAATTTAACTGCGATAGATGCTCCACAACCAGCACAACCTCTGTGTCCTGGTGCCAATAAGTTTTTATCAGGTATGTCCACCATATCTATTCCTCCTTAAGTCCAATCCATGTGACTTCTTTTTCAGGCACATTTTTAGTTTTTTCATAAATTTCAATTAATGATTCAGGTGTGATGTCTCTTCCACCTAAACCGGTAACAAATCCGTAGATTTCTTTATCGATTTTAACTTTCATGTCAGCATATAATGCTCCACCGATTCCGAATGTGAAGTTTTTGTCAACAACAGCAACTTTATCACAATTTTTAAGAGCGTCACTGATTGCTTCTACAGGGAATGGTCTGTAAGCTCTGATTTTAAGTAAACCTACTTTTTCGCCTTTTTCTCTTAACTGATCAACAATAACTCTTATACTGCTGCAGATTGATCCCATAGCAACATAAATGATTTCGGCATCTTCTGTTTTGTAAGGTTCTACAAGACCGTATTTTCTTCCAAAGATTTCAGCGAATTCATCGCATGTTTTTTGGATTACGTCCATGGATTTGGTCATTGCGACTTCCATGTCGTGTCTTGCTTCCATATAATATTCAGGGTCAGCAAAGTTACCGATAGACATCGGTTCTTTCGGATCAAGATAAGCATGTTCCGGAACATATGGAGGTAAAAACTTATCTACATCGTCCTGTTCTGGAATTTCAACAGGTTCAACTGTGTGAGTCAGGATAAATCCGTCAAGACATACCATTGATGGCAATAGTACTTCAGGATTTTCAGATACTTTATAAGCCATTAATGTTGTGTCCAATGCTTCCTGAGCATTTTCAACGTAAATCTGTAACCATCCTGCATCTCTTTGTGCAATGGAATCTTGCTGATCATTCCAAATGTTTAATGGAGCGGAAATTGCTCTGTTTGCATCAGCAAGGACGAAAGGAGTTCTCATACCTGCTGCTGCAAATAAAATTTCATGCATTAACATTAATCCTTGTGAAGATGTTGCTGTAAATACTCTTACTCC
>JAUNXD010000011.1 GCA_030539985.1 Methanobrevibacter sp. | reverse complement strand
AACCTATTGCTCAAGCTATTGGTACAGAACAATTCACTTTACTTGAATTAGCTCCAAAAAATGGTGTTGATTTAGAAATACAAGATACTGTATATATTGGAAAAGGAAAAAGAGATAAAATATACAGAGTTCTTGGAAAATTGGATTATGAAAACTTGACAGCAACCAGCAGAATCGAATTGGATTATGCTATTCGTGATATTGTTGAGGCTAATGAAGAAAGATTTGTTAAATTTTTCAATGAAACCGACGCATTAAGCTTAAGGCTTCATTCACTTGAATTAATTCCGGGAATTGGTAAGAAATACATGGGAGATATTATCAAAGCCAGGGAAGAAAAACCATTTGAAAGCTTTGAGGACATTTCCGAAAGACTCCCTACATTGGCAGATCCTGCAGGCATGATTGTAAATAGGGTAAAACAGGAACTTGACACATCAGCCCCGAAAAGAGGTAAAAATAAATATTGCCTATTTACACAACCTCCAAGAGCTCCAAGATCAAGATAAGTGATAAATTGACTAGTGAAAATTCCCCATCCTTATCTAAAACAACAAAAGACATTCTAAACCAGTATGGTATAAAGTTAAATAAGAATCTTGGTCAGAATTATCTGATAGATAAGAATAAAAGGGACCAGATTGTTAACTTTGGAAATGTCACAAAGGATGACATTGTTTTGGAAATCGGTACCGGAATTGGCACTTTGACAATTGAACTTGCCAAAAAAGCTAAAAAGGTTATAGCCATCGAACAGGATGAAAGAATCTGTGAGATACTGGCCAACAGACTTAAGGACGAAAAAATAGATAACGTAGAACTGATTAATGATGATGCCGTGAAAGTTGAATTTCCCAAATTCAACAAAATCATCTCCAATCTACCTTATCAAATTTCATCACCAATTACTTTTAAATTCCTAAACTATGATTTTGATTTGGCAATTCTGATGTATCAGAAAGAATTTGCCAGCCGAATGAATGGTAAAGTCGCAACCAAAGACTATTCAAGACTTTCCGCAATGCTTTATTTTAGATGTGACGTTGAAAAATTGACTGAAGTCAGCAACGAGAGTTTCATTCCAAAACCGCAAATAGACTCAACTGTTGTAAAACTGACACCAAAAGAGAATATTATCACTGATGAAGACTTTAAAACTTATTCTAAATTCACAAAAGCACTGTTTCAGCATAGAAACAAGAAAATCAGAAATGCTTTGATTGACTCAAGGCATATCATAAGCAACATTGACAAGAAGGTCCTGAAAAAGAGACTGAATGACATTGATGATGAAAAGATTGAGGAATATCTCAAAAAGAGAGTCGTTGTGCTCACCCCTGAGGAGATCCTTTTCCTGTCACAAAAACTGAACCCGATTTTTGAAGAGTGATTTTATGGCCGATTTTATTATTAATACTCATAAAAATGTTTATGTTCCAGCAGAAGACAGTTATTTACTGGCGGACAATTTGGAAATAAAGAAAGGCCAAAGCGTTCTGGAAATAGGGACCGGTTCAGGAATCGTTGCAATGTATGCCTCAAGGCTGACCGACCGCATCACGGTAACCGACATCAATTTTGACGCATGTGAACTTGCAGGCAAAAACTTCCAGGAGAACAATATTGAAAATGTCGAAATCCTGTTCGGTAATATGTTCGAACCTGTTGAAAACAGAAAGTTTGATGTAATTTTATTTAATACTCCATATCTACCTACCGAAGAAGGTGAAGTTCTTGAGGACACTATAAATTATGCATTCGATGGTGGATTAAATGGTAGGAAAGTCATTGATGTTTTTTTAAATGAAGCGGGAAATCATTTAAATGATGGAGGAATTGTCCAGCTGATACAGTCTTCACTTTCGGGCAATGAGGAGACGCTAAGCAAACTTGACGAATTAGGATTTATTGCAGAAATAAAAGCTTCAGAACATTTCTTTTTTGAAGACATTACTTTAATTAATGCTTATAAAATTTAAAGGTGATAAAATGGAACCATGGAAACAATCAGTACTCGTAGGAGTAGGTTTAATAATACTTGCATTGCTGTTTTCATATGCAAGAAAGGAAATGAGCATCCTGATGATTCTGGTAATCATTTTGGGTGTGGTCGATATAGCATTCGGATTATACAGAAAAAGAAATTAATGGAGAATTTAGAATTCTCCGTCATAGACAAGCTCTGCCGGACCTTCCATAAAGGCTCCGAGAGCATCATCTTTTTTATAAACTTGGAATTTCAAATCTCCGCCAGGCAAGTGAAGCAAAATGTTTTCATCAAACAAGCCAAGCTTATAGCCTGAAATTGCAGTGGAAGTTGCACCGGTTCCGCATGCAAGTGTAACGCCAGCGCCTCTCTCCCATGTAATCATTTTACCTTCGTTTTTACTTATCACTTCAACAAAGTGGACGTTGATTTTTTCAGGGAAAACTTCATGTGCCTCGATGGCAGGGCCGTATTTGTTAATGTCAATGGCATCCACATCATCGACAAAGATGATTGCATGAGGATTTCCAACGCTGATTGCTGTAAGGTTGAATTTGGTATCCAGCACGTCCAGTTCGCCATCTAAAAATTCATCCTCATCACTGGTCATTGGTATTTCGGGAGTTTTGAATGTTGACAATCCCATATCTACCTTGAAAAGTGCAGGTTCGCCATCTTCAAGAGTGATTTCAATTGTTTTAATTCCTGCCCTTGTCTCAACAGTCATCTTTTCCTGCTTTAAAATGCCTTTTCTGTAAACAAAATCACCGAAGCATCTGATACCATTTCCGCACATTTCAGCTTCGCTTCCATCCGGATTGAACATTCTGTATCCAATGTCAGCTACATCAGACGGTTCAACAAACAGCACTCCGTCACCTCCGACACCGAAGTTTCTGTGACATAGCATTCTGCATGCTTCCGGCTTATCAGCTTCGCTGATGACTTCCTCTTTGCTTTCATCGATTATTGGAAAGTCATTGCCTATTCCATGCATTTTTGAAAATCTTAATCCTTTTAAATCTACCATATTATCAACTTATTTTAAGTGTGGTGGAATGCTTTGTTTTGCATATAAATCTTCAAAGGTTTCTCTTTCACGTACAATTGAGCATTTGCCATCAGTCACAAGAATTTCAGAAGCTAAAGGTCTTGAATTGTAGTTGGAAGACATTGTAAATCCGTATGCTCCTGCATTAAGGATACCCAAGACGTCGCCCTCTTCAACTTCAGGCATAGGCCTGTCACGTGCAAACAGATCCCCAGATTCGCAAACGTTTCCTGCAATATCAACTTCCTGAGCATTTGGAGCATCCATTTTGCTTGCATTTACGATGTGGTGGTATGAATCATACATTGCAGGCCTTAAAAGTGTGTGGAAACCTGCGTCAACTCCAATGAATTTTCTGTAGCTTTGTTTTACGCTGTTGACGGTTACTAAAAGTACGCTGGAATCTCCAACAAGGTATCTTCCAGGTTCAAGGTACATTGTAGGGTTGCCCATGTCATACTGTTCAAGTTTTTCTTTGAAAAGACCGATGTTAACTTCAGCGAATTTGTCCAAATCAACAATGCTTTCTTCAGGAGTGTATGGAATGCCTACCCCTCCACCAAAATCAACGAATTCAAAGTCGATTCCAGCTTCCTCATGGACTTTTCCGGCAATGTCCATTGTGGATTCGATAGCCAATTTAAACGGTTCAGGGTCAAGAATACCTGATCCTATGTGTGAGTGCATACCGATTGGATTGAAACCTAATTCTTTTGCCATTTCATAAACTTCAACAGCTTCATTATCCATAATACCAAATTTACTCATTACTCCACCGGTAATACAGTGATCGTGGTGTCCCGCACCTACCATAGGATTTACCCTGAATGATATTTTTAATCCTTCCGGATCAACGACTTGTGAAAGTCTTTTAAGAGCTGACACTGAATCGATGTTAAGTACTGCGCCTTCATCGTGTACGAATTTCAATTCATCATTGGTTATGTTGTTACCGGTAAAGAGGATTCTGTCTCCTGAAAATCCGGTCATTTTTGCAATGTGAACCTCACCTGGTGAAACCGCATCAATGCAGCAGCCTTCAGACTCTAATATTTTCATCACTGCAAGGTTGGTATTTGCTTTACACGCGTAAAATACTTTGAAATCAGAATAATATTTAGTAAAAGCTGAATAAAATCTGTTATAGTTGTCTCTTATTCTCGCTTCATCAATCACATAGGTCGGAGTTCCAAATTCTTCAGCAATGTCAATTGCATCTGCTCCACCGATATCAAGGTGGTTTTTATCGTTTACTTTAATATTTAAATCCATAATTTAAACTCCTAAAAAAGTTTCATTATGTATCTAGTTCTGTTTGGTGTTTTATTTAAAAGTTGTGAAGGAAATTGATTTTCCGTTGGAAAATGAAAAAAGGTTTAAAAAATACTGTCCAAATTAATTAATATGAAAAGAGATTACGGACTTACGATGAGAGGAATAATCAAAAATAGTGACGGTGAAATCCTAATTTTAAAAAGGCATCCAAAAAGTAGAACCGATCCCGATACCTGGGAATTGCCCGGCGGGAAAATGGAAGCCGGAGAGTTTTTCGATGATGCTCTTGTGCGTGAAATCAAGGAGGAAACAAATTTGGATTGCAAAGTAGGAGACCTTGCAATAGCCATACAGCATGATTATCCCTACAAAAGAACAGTGCAGATGATAATGTATTTGGATAATGTCGAAGGCGAATTCAGAATAAGTGAAGAACACACTGATGGCAGATATGCTTCAATTGATGAAATTAAAACATTGAAACTGTCAAGCTGCCTTCAAAAGGTTCTCGAAAAAAAGGATTGGGCAATTTAAAAGAATAATCAAAAAATTAAAAAAAGAAATTAATCGCTTTAGAGTATTTCATCTAAAGCTTTTACAAACTCATCGATTTCGGCTTTGGTAATTATTAATGGTGGCACAAACCTTAATACATTACCTGCAGTACAGTTGATTAAAAATCCTGCTTCTCGGAGTTTATCAACATATTCTGCACCAGGCTTTGTCAGCTCCAAACCAACCATCAGACCTTTACCACGAACGTCGGCAATGATTTCCTTATCAAGCTTTTTCAATTCCCCAATGAAGTATTCGCCGACCTCATTGACATTGGATAAAATATCTTCCTCATCGAACACATCCAATACAGCATTTGCAGCTGCGCAAACCAGAGGTCCTCCACCGAATGTGGTACCGTGATCGCCAGGCACGAATGCACCGGCCACCTTTTCGGTTGCAAGGATTGCACCCATTGGGACTCCTCCGCCGATTCCTTTAGCCATTGTCATTACGTCAGGTTTGACATCGAATAATTCGTGTGCGAATAATGTTCCGCATCTTCCAAAACCTGTCTGAACCTCATCGACGATGAATACGATGTCCTTTTCGTTACAGATTTTTTCGATTTCCTTAAGGTATTCTATATCTGGAACATTGACTCCGCCTTCACCCTGAATAGGTTCGACAATGATTGCTGCGGTGTTTTCATTGACGGCTTCCTTTAAAGCTTCAATGTTATTGTATTCAACATTGATGAAACCGTTTGGCAGGATTGCCTTGAAAGGTTCCTGATAATCCGCATGGCCTGTTGCCGCAAGGGTCATCGAGGTCCTTCCATGAAATGACTCGATTGTGGATATGATTTCGCTTTTTCCTGTGTATTTGATAGCTAATTTGATAGCCCCTTCATTTGCCTCAGCACCGCTGTTTGCGTAAAATATTCTGTCGAAACCTGTTTTGTCGACCAATTTTTTTGCATAGGTCAATGCAGGTTCGTTATAGTAAATGCTGGAAATGTGTATTAGCTTTTCTGCCTGATTCTGTATTGCTTTAACTAATTTAGGGTGATTGTGACCTAAACAATTGACTGCAATACCTGCAAACATGTCCAAATATTCATTTCCGTCAATGTCTGTGACCTTAACACCTTCCCCATGGTCCAAAACGACAGGTTGTCTTGTGAAAGTGTTTATGAAATAATCATCTTCAATTTTAATTAATT
Source organism: Methanobrevibacter sp. (assembly GCA_030539985.1). GTDB lineage: Archaea > Methanobacteriota > Methanobacteria > Methanobacteriales > Methanobacteriaceae > Methanocatella. Next base: position 11,543 of record JAUNXD010000011.1, on the reverse strand, counting down.
CCTGAGTATTCATATTATCTCCTACTATTTTAATCATTAGTATTTTAGAATTTCATCAATTATAAATACTTGCACAAAACCATTAAGAAAAATATATATTAATTTAAGAAAAATATTTAAATGGAGGAAATTTAATGAAATTTAATGCAAAAATTTTACTTTTAATTACATTGGTATTTGTTGCCAGTGTTGGTGTGGCTGTAGCTGAAGATGCGACAGTGGCTCCATACACTTTCACAATACCAGACGGATATACAGTTGCAACTTCAACTGACACTACATGTGCAATGCAAAAAGACAATATCCATGCAGTCAGCTTTGCAACAGAAGTCGGTGATGACCTTGAAGCGGCAAAACAGACTTTTATTGCTCAGGGCCAGACACTTGTGGATGAAAAGGAAATCACCTATAATGACATGACCATTAACCTTCAGGCATTTTCCGTAGACCAAGGCGGAACCACATTATACTCATATAATTATGTCATGCTATCTGAAGACGGCAATTTCGTGGTTACTGTTGTGACTGATGATGGTGAGTTAAACACTGATTTAAATACCGCTAATGCAGAAGACAACCCTGCAGTAACTATTTTCGATACAATTCAAGTAAATTAGATAAGGTGAAAAAATGAAAGTCGCTATAATCGAAACAGATAAAGGAAACATTGAACTGGAATTATTCCCGAATGAAGCTCCAGGAACTGTAGCTAACTTTGAAAAATTAGCAAATGACGGTTTTTACGATGGATTAACTTTCCACAGAGTTATTCCTAACTTCGTAATTCAAGGCGGATGCCCTAAAGGCGATGGTACCGGAGGACCTGGTTACACCATCAAATGTGAAACCGAAGGAAATCCACACAAACACGGTACCGGCGCATTGTCAATGGCACACGCAGGTAAAGACACTGGTGGAAGCCAATTCTTTATCACACACTCACCGCAACCACACTTAGATGGTGTTCACACCGTATTCGGTCAAGTAATCAAAGGCCAAGACGTTGTAAATGCTATCCGCCAAGGTGACAAAATGAATAAAGTCACCATTGAAGAAAGATAATTACTTATCTTTCAAATTTCTTTTTTTTGACTTGATTCCAACAAGTGAAGCAAATACAGATGCTATGCATAACACCACGCAGATAACGCAGGTTATTTGACTGCTGCTTATTAATAACGGATAATATTGTTCAACAATAGGTACATTGCCCATTACAAATGCAAATACTAGCGTCAATATTCCCAAACTCATTGCCTGACCAACGGTACGCATTGTTGCAACTGCCGCTGAAGCAACGGAAGTGTCCTTTGGTGGAACGGAACCCATGATAACATTTGTGTTTGGCGGTGAAAACAAACCGAATCCGATACCGTATATTATCATTGCTCCGACTAAAAATTCCAATGAAGTCCCTTCCCCCAAAAATGAAAACAATACCAATGACACTGTTCCAAGCCCCATTCCTATGGCTGCCAGTACCTGTGGAACATATCTGTCAGACAATCTTCCGGCTATCGGAGCAAGGACTACCTGGCATAATGGTGCAACTAGCAGAATTATCCCTGAAATCTGTGAATCAAACCCTTTTATATACTGCAAATGATAGTTTAGGATTGTAGTTACCGCAAATGTTGCCAGATATGCGCATAATGAGGCGAAATTGGCGGATAAGAACTTATGATTTTTGAAAAATTTAATGTCGAATACAGGATGGGGCTGTTTCAGCTCAATCCATCCAAATATAACTAAAAATATAATGCCCGAAGCGGTCAGCAACATGCCCAGTGGCTCGTTCAATATTGTAAAGCCATATATTAAAATTGCCATTCCGATTCCATATACTATTGATCCCTTATAGTCTATAGAGACATTTTTAAAGGTAATCCACTCCTCATCGACTTTGGTTAAAAGCAATATCAATATAACTGCCATGAACGGAACTCCGAACAAGACTACTGATCTCCAACCCAATTGATAATTAAGGACTCCTCCAAGAACAGGAGACAGGGACAGTCCGATATACACTCCAGTGATGATGATTCCGAGGGCCTTACCTCTCTCTTCGGGGTTGAAAGCAGACACTACCATGGCCATGGACGTAACATTTATAAAGGCCAAAGATACTCCCAATACAAATCTGCAAGCGAGAAATTGCTCTGATGAAGTGACAAAAATATTGGCAACTGAAATAATAAGAAACAATATTATGCTTAAAATCGTGACTTTCTTAAGGCCATATTTTCCTGAAATCTGACCGGCAGGAACCGACAGAACCGCCACGACCACGTAGAAAATCATTGAAACCCAATTTTGAATGATGTTGCTCATGTGAAATTCAGTGGCTATTGTTGGAATTACAACCATGACTGCATTCACGGCAAAAACTATGAAAAACGACAATATTGTGCAGATGATTAAGATAAGATTTTTCAGTTGCATGTTTATCTTGTATGTTGAACCAAAACAATGTTTATTCCATTTGGATCGACTACTCTTGCCATATATCCGACCTGAGTTTCTACAGGTTTTAAGGCAATTTCACATCCCTTTTCCTCTAGTTTCTCTACTTCTTCGTTAATATCTTCTACATCCATTCCGATTGAATACAGTCCGGTTTCAAAGGCATCACTTTCAATCAGTTCGATTCCTGCAAAGCCATCCCCGTCCAGAAGGGTGATTTTGCCTCCGGGAACATCGAACACCTCATCAACCGTGAAGTCAAGAGTTTCTGTGTAGAATTTTACACTTTCTTCCATGTCATTGACGATCATGGTAGCGTATCTGATTTTCATGAAAAATAGTATGTATTTAATATTATTTTAATTTGCTCATCAGTCCGGACATTCGGGCATAGTGGAACATGTAAAGCTGAACATATCCTGCCATGTCGCCGAATTCCTCCATTCCGAATTCACGAACTTTGGGAACGGAAATTTCCTTGCCATCAAAGTACAGGTATGAAACTATCCTTTTTATCCAGACATCAGATGGAAATGCCTCTCTAAAGTTGAATCCGTAAAGCAATATGCAATCAGCCACTTTAGGACCCACTCCCGGAACCTGAAGCACAGTCTCAAATGCCTCATCATATGACATTTCAAAGATTTCATTGAGGTTGATTTCAAGTGTAAAGAGCTCGGATGCCCTCCTCATGTATGGTGCTCTATATCCCACACCGCAACTTTTGAGATTATTGCTGCAATCACAAATATCTTGAATGTTTGATGAATTAAATTCATCCTCATCATCCAAGTATGCTTTTGCAAGGTCGCTGCTTTGAGGAAAAGTATAGTAATTTCCATGGCGATTACCCCAATTCTGTTTGATGTCATCCACAGATTTTGTCCATCTTTTGATGGAGTTATTTGCCGAACAGATTGACGAGATTATGCATTCAAAAGGGTCAGGAGCCAAAAACAATCTCAAACCGTTGCAAAACCTTGACATGTCCTTAAGCTCTTCATGATTGTCCAGATATTTATAAAACCCACTCAAATCAAAATCCAAATCAAAAATATAATTCAGTCTTGAAATGGCCTGCCTTTGAGAGATTTCACCCTCAAAATTAAAATCCAATCCTTCACCATCCTGTTTGACCTCAAAAATAACCGGCTTGTCATCAACCAAAATGGCTTGCCTGAACGAATCTCCAACCTGTTTCCAAGGAGGTTGTGAAGTCTGACCGGACAATTGAGTCAATTCCAAATCTATAGGGGCCTTAATAATCATAATCTGACAGCCACATTGTTTTCCTTTAAGTATTCCTTAACAGTACCGATTGAATACTGATTAAAATGAAATATGCTTGCCGCAAGCGCCGCTGAAACATCTGTCTTTTCAAATACCTCTAAAATATGTTTCGGCTCTCCAACGCCACCACTTGCGATGACCGGAATATCGACCGCATCATTAATGGCTTTGTTAAGCTCGATGTCATATCCGTTTTGGGTTCCGTCCCCATCCATACTGGTCAGCAAGACCTCACCTGCACCCAAATCCTGGCATTTGACAGCCCACTGGATTGCATCTATGCCTGTAAACTCACGACCGCCATAAATGCTTGTATCAAACCAGCAGTAACCCTTATCGGTTTCAATGACGGTTTTGTCCTTGGCATCATCGGGATGTGAAACGTATCTTCTTTTTGCATCGATTCCTATTACGACAGCCTGTGATCCGACAACTTTTGAAGCTTCGGTCAATAATTCAGGGTTTTTAATGGCTGCAGTGTTGGTTGAGCATTTGTCCGCACCGGCTTTAAGCATGTTAATGTAATCGTCGACTTTCCTTATTCCTCCACCTACACAAATCGGCATGAAAACGTTCTCGGTCAATCTGTCAATAACGTCAGCCATTGTGGCACGCCTTTCATGTGATGCTGTAATATCCAGGACCACAACTTCATCCGCCCCTTCCTCATAGTAACGTGTGGCCAAATCTACAGGGTTTCCAGCATATTTTATTTCCTTAAATTCGACTCCCTTAACGACACGGCCTTCCGGAACCTGCAAGTCACAATCTAGACATGGAATAATTCTTTTAGTTAACATGTAAATCTATAAAAAAAAGTAGAAAATTGTTTGTAAAATATTCTTAAGCGGAATATCTTAAAACAAAACATAATATTGCTAAAATGATAGTAGCAACTATAACGTGCTCTGGTGAAAGTTTTGGACCTAAACTTTCTTCATCAAAGTACCTTACCAAACCAGCACCGGTTTGAGGCATTGAAATCTTATTATCTTTTTTTGCCATAATAATTCTCCATAAAATTGATTAATAAAAATAACTGTATATAACTATTTTTTTCATCATATATAAAGTTTAAATTTTCTCTTTCCTAATTACCTTAATATCACTTATTCTGGTATCAGGATACTGGCCATCCTCATCCTTTTCAACAGCCTTTACCATATCCCATACTGTAAGCAAAGCTACACTAACACCGGTAATGGCTTCCATTTCCACGCCTGTTTTGCCCAATGTGTTGACAGCACATGTTGCAATGATTTCATCTTCCCTGACTTCAAAATCAAGCTCTATTCCTGTAAAGGCCAAAGGATGGCAAAGAGGTATTATTGAAGAGGTGTTCTTGACAGCCTGAATTCCTGCGATTTGAGCGGTGGTCAATACATTGCCCTTCTTTATTTCTTCGTTTTGTATTAGTGAAATAGTATTTTTATCCAGAAATATGCTTCCACTAGCTATTGCTCTTCTTTTCTGGTCAGGTTTTTCCCCGACCTCAACCATGTGTACTCCACTGTCTGTTAAATGTGTAAATTCATCTGCCATTTTATCATTTCTCACTTACTTCAATTACATCTAATTGTGCACATATCGCATTAACGCCTAATATTTCTGAAACGTTTGGCTTGCTTCTTCCTTCATCTCCGGAAATCAGTTCCTTGATGTAAAGGCCACCCTCCGTTTTAATTTTAATTGTGAATGTTTTATCATCTATTATCTCATATGAAAGGCCAAGAACATGTTTGATGCGAACCATGTCTGTACGCCTTCTAAGCACTCTTAAAGGAGTCTGCTGGTGAATCTCATTTAGTTTTGTTAGCTCTTCCAACTTTTGCTTATCGAAGGCCCTATCACACTCGACAACCGCCTGGTAAACCTTATATGTATCAGGTGAGGATTGCTTTATTTCAGCTTTTCTCGGTCTTTCACAAAGTTTCAAACAGTGATAAGCCGTTTTGCCCTCATTTGTCTTATTGATTTCCTGTTCCAGTTTGGCCAAATCAAGATTCCTGATTCTTGGCTCCTTTATTTCCAAAACGAATGGTCTGCCTGAGCCAAGCATCAATACATCAATGTCTTCACGGCCGGCACCGTGGAATTTTGCTTCCCTTCCTTTGGTAAGCTTTATAAAGTGTTCGGAAATCAGTTCCTCTACAGATTCAGGGTACTGTTTTCCGGTTCCGTTACACTCTTCACAGCCCCTTCCCTTGCATTTGGTGCATGGCCATTTGGTTTGAGGGATTCCGCGTTTATACTTATTGTATTTTCCTTCAATATATAATGGATTAATCTGAATTCTGACTTTCGGATTTTTTCTCAAGTCAATGCTGAAAACGATGTCCTGTCTTTCGAATTCCGCTTCCTTATCATATTTTTCCCATATTCCAAGACCTATTAACCTGTTGATTTCCTTTTTAATGGTTTCAACAGTCAAATTGAATTTTTCAGACAGTTCCTCATCCCTTTTCTGGATGTCTTTTGGAATTTGGGATCCTACAAGAAACGTTTCGAATTCAATTCCCAGCTGGTTGATTTTAGCATCGATTTTGTCGTATAAATCATCATCCAACTTATCAAAAATATTATCGCATATTACGCAATCAACATCGTCCAGATTGATATCCAAATCATTGCAGACCTTGTCTGCACGTTCGATATTGTTGGAACCCTCTATTGTTTTGGACAGTTTGCGTCCAAGGCAATGCTTGCAGATTTTCCCGTCAGTTGCTTTTAAAATATCGCTAGCTAATTGACTCATGTTATCTATTTCATGAATTGTCCCATCATACGGTTCATGGCTCCGCCCCTAAGACGTCCGCCACGTTTTCCAATTCCTTTCATTGTCTTTTTGGTATTGTTATAGTATTTCAACAATTCCCTGACGTCACTTTCCTGAAAACCGGATCCGCGTGCGATTCTCTGGATTCTTGACTGTTTGATTATTTTCGGATTAAGCATTTCCTCTTCGGTCATTGAGGACATCATGATTTTATAGGATTCCAGTTTGTCCTCGGTCATCTTGGATGCCTCTTTGGTAATCTTGTTTCCCATACCCGGAATCATATTGAGAACCTGCTGCATCGGACCCATGCTGTTCATCATTTCAAACTGATTTTTCATGTCCATCAATGTGAATTTACCTGTCAGCATGTTGTTCATGGTTTTTTCAGCCACATCCTCATCAATGCTTTCTTCTGCCTTTTCTATAAGGGATTTGATGTCCCCCATTCCGAGCAATCTTGAAATGAATCTTTCCGGATCGAATACTTCAAAGTCATCGACACGTTCACCTGTACCGATGAATTTGATTGGAGCGCCGGTTTCTGCCACCGCAGACATTGCTCCACCACCTTTTGCTGAACCGTCCAATTTTGTAATGATGATTGAACCGATATCGGTTGCCTGTGAAAATGCCTTTGCCTGTTCCCCTGCCTGCTGACCGATTGTTCCGTCAATCACCAGAATTGCCTCATTAGGATTGATGATGTCATCCAGCTGATCCATCTCGGCGATAAGGTCCGCTTCTTCCTTATGTCTTCCTGCAGTATCGAAAATGATGACTTTTCTGTTTTTAAATTCCTGCAGACCTTTGGCCGCAAGGTCCAAGGCATCCTTATTGTTGGGATCACCGTATAAAGGCACGTCCATCTCTTCGGTCAGTTGCCTTAACTGTTCATAAGCCGCAGGCCTCCATGTGTCTGTACAGACAACGGCAGGGTTGAAACCTTTTTTCTGCAGGTATCTGCATAATTTACCGATGGTAGTGGTTTTACCTGAACCCTGAAGACCTAAAAACAGTATTTTATATGGCCTGTCATTGATGTCAAGGTCAGCAGCTTCACTGCCCAAGAGATTGACCATTTCCTCATAAATGATTGTTATAACATGTTCCCTTGGAGTAATTCCCTTTGGAGGTTCCTCTTCAAGGGCACGTGATTCTATTTTTTTTGATAAATCTAAAACTAATTTAATATTAACGTCTGATTGAATTAATGCACGTTGTATATCCTTTACAACTTCTTTAATTGTTTTTTTATCAATTACAGACATTCCTACTAATTTTTTCATCGTATTAGTAAGATTTTCACCTAAATTTCCAAGCATATAAATCACTTCTTTTAGAAAACATTAATTATTATATTAAGATATATTTATATTTAACAAGTTTTAATAATTTTTCGTGTGAGTACTATGTTAGAGGAAGTTATAAAATCTTTAGAGGAGTCCCCAATTGTTAAGAAAGGTGATTATAATTACTTTGTAAATCCAATAAGTGATGGTGTTCCGGCAATGGATCCTATAATGCTTAGGGAATTGTCACTTGCAGTTCATAAGTATGCAAATCTGGACATTGATAAGATTGTTGCTGTTGAAGCCATGGGAATACACCTGGCAACCGCACTGTCCCTTGCAACTGACATACCATTTGTAGTGATACGCAAAAGGCAATACTGCCTTCCTGGAGAAACAGAAGTTTATCAGAAAACAGGTTATGGATCATCAAACCTTTATGTCAACGATTTGCATGAAGGAGAAAAGATTCTTTTGATTGATGATGTTGTAAGTACCGGAGGAACACTTGTGGCACTGATTAAAACCCTTGAGGATATGGGTTTGGATTTGAAATCTGTAGTGGCAATAATTGACAAGGGTGAAGGTAAGGAAATCGTCAAAAGGGAAACTGGCATAGATGTATTGTCTATCGTTAAATTGGATGTTATTGATGGTAAGGTAGTTATTGAAAGCACAATTGAAGATTAAGATGTCACTTTACAATATGGATTTCGACAAGGTAATCCGTAAAATAAACTCAATCGATGCAAAAACCGTTGGGCTTCAGTTTCCAGAAGGTTTAAAAACCCAGGCAACAAAAATAGCCAAATCAATAGAAGAGGAAACGGATGCAATAGTAATTATATCTGGTGATCCCTGTTTCGGAGCATGCGACGTTGGCGACTGGAAAATGAAGGGATCAGTCGATTTGATTGTTCACTACGGCCACACTCCACTTCCGCTAAAGTATGAAGTTCCAACCCTGTTTATTGAGGCTTTTTCAAACATAGACATTAAAAAGGACCTTGAAAAATGCTTGGATGAATTGAAAAACTATTCAAGAATAGGTCTTGTAACCACAACACAGCACCTGCACCTTTTAAATGAGACAAAGGATTTCCTGGAGGACAACGGCAAGGAAGTCATTCTGGGCTCATCACCATCGACAAGAAAGGGACAGGTTCTAGGATGCAATTTCTCATCCATCAAGGATCTGGAAGTTGACGTGATATTATTCATAGGCAATGGAAATTTCCACCCGTTGGGAATTAAGCTGTTTTCAAATGCAAAGGTTCTGGCACTTGACCCGTACAACTCAGAAATCAGAAGCATGGATGAATTTGCAGACAGGATTTTAAGAATACGCTTTGCAAGAATCACAAAAGCCAGAAGTGCGAAAAAATGGGGGATTCTGGTATCATCCAAAGAGGGACAATACCGGATGATGCTTGCAAAAGAACTTAAAAAGACTATTGAGGATGCAAAAATGGAAGGATATATCATACTTGTGGATAACGTATCTCCTGACGTGCTGCTTCCTTATCTTGAATTGGATGCATTTGTGGTTAGCGCATGTCCAAGAATAGCAATTGATGATTCGCAAATGTATAAAAAACCATTACTTACCCCACAGGAGCTTGAAATAGTATTGGACAAGCGCCAATGGGAAAATTATCAATTGGATGAAATACTGTTCCATGAAAGATATGGCTGAAAACCGGTCAAAAAACTCGTTTTATAAATACTTTTAAATATCAACAGAAATAAAATTATTATATTAAAGAAATTTTTATATTTTTGGTGATTTTAATATGAGTATAGAAGATGAAAAAATAGTGATGCCTGGGGATAAGTTAGGAATTATAGAGCAATATTTACCAGGAGAAGGTACTTATGATGATAATGGCGACATTAAATCAGCAGTACTTGGAAATGTTAAAATTAATCAAAAAAGAAAGGTCATTTCTGTTGAATCCGATGCAAAACCTGCTCTTTTAAAGATAGGAGATATTGTTTACGGTCAAATAACCGATATCAAACCTCAAAGGGCAAATGTAAAAATCGAATGCATGAAAGATAACGGAAGACCATTAGCATTGCCGTATATGGGTGCTATCCACATTTCACAAGCTAAAAAAGATTATTTGGAAAAATTATCAGACGCTTTTAGAATTGGAGACATCATTCAAGCTAAAGTAGTTAAAATAACTGGAGACAATATTGATTTAGGTACAGTTGATGACGATTGTGGAGTACTAAAGGCAATGTGTACCCGTTGTAGAGATTATATGCATACTACAAAGAAAGCAGATGAGCTTCAGTGCAATACCTGTAACAAAAAAGAAAAACGCAAAATCTCTAAAAACTATGTTAATGATTAATTAAGGTTGATAAAATGGAAAATTTTGAAATAATTGAAGAAAAAACTTTAGAACTTACATTTGTTGTTAAAGATGAAAGTCACGGAGTCTGTAATGCTTTAAGACATATTTTAATGCAAAATCCGGATGTGGAATATGCTGTTTACAATATTGACCACCCACTTACCGGAAAACCTGAAATGACAATCAAAACCAAAAGAGGTAAAAGACCAAGAAAAGCATTAAAAAATGCAGCAGAAGAACTTCAAAAAGAAAGTTCCGAACTTAAAAAACTCATTGATGAAGCTTTATAGCTTCAAAAATTTATTTTTTTCGTGATCTAATGGCAGATTATAAGAATCCTTCACTAACCACCGACATTTTCATTTATGATGAAAATTTTAATTTTATTTTAATCAAAAGAAAAAATGAACCGTTTAAGGATTATTGGGCATTACCTGGAGGATTCGTTGAATATGGTGAATCTGTAGAAACCGCAGCGATACGTGAAGCAAAAGAAGAAACAAGTATTGACGTTGAACTCCAAAATCTAGTCAATGTTTATTCATCACCCGATAGGGACCCGAGAAGACACACAGTGACTGTTGCCTATACTGCCAAAGGAGATTTAACTGCTGGAAAGGCAGATTCCGATGCCAAGGATATTGGAATTTTTAAAGCTGACGAACTTGATGAAATCAATATTGCCTTTGACCATTCAAAAATAATAAAGGATTGTTTGCAAAAGGCCAAAAAATAGATTTTTAAGGTTATATTTAAATAAGTTATCATTAATAAATAAAGTATAAAAAGGTGGATTAATATGGAATTTTGTCCTAAATGCGGAGCAATGATGCTTCCAAACGATGGCGTTTTAAAATGCAATACATGCGGATATTCCGACGAGCTAGAAAATAGTGATGCTTATGAGGTTTCTAAGGAAATTAAAGCCAAAGAAACTGTTAAAATGCTTGGTGAAGAAGTAGACATGCGCTCAACTATAAAAGAAACTTGTCCTGAATGTGGACATGATGAAGCTTATTATGAATTAAAGCAAACCCGTAGTGCTGATGAGGCACCAACACGTATTTTTACATGCGCCAAATGTAAACATACCTGGAGGGCATATCACTGAGGTTTACCATGAAAGATTCTAAAAAAGAGCATAGGATTTCTAATTTAAAAAATATGATCGACAATGTCAAAGAGGATAATGCCTCTCTTTACGATGACATTGAAGAGGATAGCGAGTTAATCGAATATCTTAACGAAGATTCTGATGTATTTGATGAATTAGAAATTGATGATGAATTCATTTACCATCCTGGTGATGAAACCGAAAATGCTATTAATTTAGAAGACAGTCCAATTGATGAAGAT
>JAUNXD010000010.1:16297-17687 GCA_030539985.1 Methanobrevibacter sp. | reverse complement strand
CGCATTCATATCCCGAAGATTTAAAGCCAGAACTGTTTATATGTTCAGTGTGATAACTTTTATAATCGGATCATTATTGTGTTGCTTTTCCTGGAATATCATTAGCCTAATTATGGGCAGGATTTTACAGGCAATTGCCTATGGAATTATAATGCCTTATACACAAATACTTCTTTTAAAAATAACACCCGAAGACCAATGGCAAATGTTTATGGGAATTTATGGAATTTCAATAGCATTCACTCCAGTGTTGGGAATGATACTGGGAGGATATATAATTGATCTCTACGGTTGGAAAAACATATTTTCAGCATTCATAATATTGTCAATAATGACATTAATTTTAGGATTATTATTTGTTAAAATAGACTTCGGCTGTGAAGACTATCCTTTAGACATTTCCTCTGCAATTCTATCATTTATAGGTTGTTTTGGTGTGATTTTCGGATTTACAAATATTTCCCAGTATTATGTGATGAGCATTTATGTGCTGTTGCCGATTATTGCCGGTTCAATTTGCCTAATCCTATTTTTCAAAAGGCAAAATAAACTTGAAAAACCATTAATCAACATGAATATTCTTAAAAATAGATATTTTGCAATAGGGATACTTGTTTTGGTAATCGGATATTTCATGTACAACGGATGCACAGCACTGATTCCAATTTTTGTTCAGGGAATTGCAGGCCATGATGCAATAACAACCTCACTAATTGTTTTTCCTGGAGGAGTTGCATTAATCATATTCAATTTTGTCGGACCACTTCTGGCAACCCGATTCGGTATAAAAACTCCAATTATCCTCGGTTGTGCCGGATTGATGATTGGACACATATTCATGATATTTTTTACCAGAGATTCATCGGTTATTTTTCTTGCAGCCTCACAATTCATTCGTTACGTAGGTTTTGGGTTGTTGTTTATTCCAATTTCCACTTGGGCAATATCAATGGTTTCAAACAATAGTGAAGATGCATCTACAATCTATAATACATCACGGGAGATTGCAGGTTCAATCGGCTCTTCCGTTCTTGTTGTAATCACTTCCGCATTGGCTGGTGGAGAAGTTGGACAAAATTTAGTTTCAGAGGTTGCATTTAGCCAAACTTCATTGATATTGGTTGTTTTAACTGCAGCAATATTTATCATATCAATAATTTTCATTAAAGAGAAAGACTCAATTAATTAATATTTTTGGCAAGTACCATCACCAAATAATTCCAAGAATAAGTAGTGCTATTATTTATCAAATTATTATGAAAATAAAAACTGCTATTTATAAACCTACCATTTTAATGAATATCATCCTATATTTCCTATGAAATATTAAAAAAATTGTAAAATAGAGACTCACAAATAGTGGAGGAATTAATTTTCATATTTATTTATT
>JAUNXD010000010.1:0-16287 GCA_030539985.1 Methanobrevibacter sp. | reverse complement strand
TTTCAATATCTGAATAATTCCAATAGTTATTTTCCCAGTGATAATACACATCTTTTCTTTTCTTAAATATTCTAAATGGAGAGACAGTATTGTCATAAATATGGACAATATCACAAGTTTCTATCAATTCGGGAATTAAATTGAGAGCCTTTTCATATCTTGATTTAATCTTATCTTCAGGAACTCCATGACCTCCCATGGATTGTCTCATTCTTACTCGTGCGATATTTATTTCATAATCATCAGTGAGAACATAAATGCATCTTATAAAATATCCATTTTCTTTAGCTTTTTTAAGTAACTTCAGATTTCTATCTGTAGAAAGCACAGTTTCAAATGTGAAATCTTCACCTTTTTTAAGCATTGATTCTCTAAGTTCTTCAGCTTTTTGTGCAGCTTCCAAATCACTGCATAAACTTGATTTTTTAATATCATCCGCATTGATATACACACCAGCAGTTTTTGCCATACGGGTTATTGTGGTTTTACCACTGCCATTGGGACCTGCAAAAACCATAACTTCCGGAAGCCTATTTTTCTGAGACATAAACTCTCTTTCCATCAGGATACTCTAAATAAGCACGTTTATTTTCATCATCATAACCAGCAATAGGAAGTCCTTTAATTTTACATATATCTTGATCAATTTTAATAGATGCTTTAAATCTTTCCGTAAGTTCTTCATCAGAAATTCCATATGTAGAATCTAATTCATTTTCTTCAACCAAAACAAATCCTCCTTATTACTAATTTATACTATAAAATATCAAATTCATTAATAATAAATATTTTCAAAATGCGACTAGATGATAAAACACAGATACACACATAAACTGATATTTATATAACTATCTATTTGACAAGAAAAAATAAAAAAAGTGTTGGTTGAAGATGAGATCATGATGTTAGTTAAAACAAATTTGGGTTTGTACCGACAAATTTAATATTTGTCCATGAATACAGATGCAATAGCATCAAATAATGAATTGCAGAATGGTTTAAATAAGCATATCATTCAAATTGATGATAATGGATCCAAATGCAAATTTGTAAGTAAAAAAAGGGTAAAGTAGATTTGAAAATCTACTTAACAGTAATTTTAACATTTACGGATACGCGATTGTAGCATTTGTCACCTGAATACACAACCATTGCAGAGTATTTGCCTTTTTTCTTCAAGTTGGTAATCTTGAATGTTGCCTTACCACGATTATTGGTTTTGACCTTGTAGGTCTTTTTGTTAACTTTTAAAATGACATTCGTATTTTTCATTACCTTGTTTCGATTGGTTTTCAATGTAACAACAAATTTCTTGATCTTTGTTGATTTTTTAAATGACTTTTTAGATGCAACCAATTTTGGAGTGGCTTTAGTAACTTTAACATTGGCCGTTTTAGTGGACTTAACATATTGAGCATTTCCTGCAAAGGAAATTGTGGCCAAGTATGTTTTTGGAGCCAAACCATCTGTAGACAATTTGACATTACCGTTTTTATCGGTGATTTTGGTATAAATTATTCCATTTAGATTGATTTTTACTTCAACACCACCAATCGGTTTATTTACAGCATCTTTTAAAGTTACAGCAAGATATTTACCTCCATTGTAGACAGTAACCACTGAAGAAGCAGATAATACTGAATTGATTTTATTGACAGCGAAATTGAAAACCGCTACACCAGGAATGGTAAACTCATCTCCAGAATAATTCAATTCAATTGAGTAAATACCTACATTTAAATCACCAATAGTGCAAATAACTGTCTTATTGATGAATCTGTTGTCCACAATAGTCGCCCCATTTAATTTGATAGTCACATTACCGGTTCCATTCATGGTTGCTTTGATTGTTTGAATCTGATTATAAGTAATGTTTTTGACATCAAATTGAATGTTAGGTTTTTTCATGACTTTAAATGAATTGGTTGCGGTTGTTGTCGGCACATATACCTTAGCAATATTTAAACTTATATCCTTGTCATATTCAGCGTAGTCATTTGTTATTGTTGCGGCATATACTTTTCCAGGAGTCACATCAAGTTGTACAGATGCAACGCCATCATTAAACTGTATATTGAACACTGTTTTATTACATATATTCAGGTTTGCTCTGCCGCTGAAATTGGAAGGCTCAGTTATCTTGATTTGAGCGTTTTCACCTTCAACATAATTGGAAATATTAGCTATCAAATTAGGAGTCTTAAAAATTTTAATAGGAGCCAGCAAACCCCTATCGCCCTTATCATTACCGATGCAATCTCCCATATCATCAAGGTCAATGTCAACTAAATTAATGCCGTCGACATTACATTCTAGAATATCAACATAATTGCCGTCCAATGCATAAAGGACATTTCCTGCTTCATGCGCATAAGCATCTGTAAAGTCGGAGGCGATTATGCTTAAAGTGGAGTTTCCTGTTATGAAGATTGCTCCACCCCAACCGTTCTGGTCTGCATGAATATTTGTAAATTTGCAGTTAATTAGAGTCAAGTTACTGTGAAGCTTTACACTGATTGCTCCCCCAACATCATGATTATTGCCTTTGAATTCTTCACTTTGCGCTTTACCATTTATGAAGGTCACATTTTCCATCACGACATTTGCTCCATTGGTGATTTGGAATATTCTGGCCTTTTCCATTCCATCAATGGTATAACCGTTTCCAATAATTTTTAAATCTTTATTGATTATTACCCCCTCGAAAGCATCGCTATCATAAGACTCATTAAAATAATAGTCTTGTCCCAATGTCATATTGCCTGTTGCACCATTAATTATCCATTGCAATAGTTTATATGACGGCTGCGGATTATTATTCTGCACAACAGTAGTATCTTGGAATTTGTATACGGCATCATTACCGAATTTTGTTTCGGCATAAAGGATGTTGTTTGTTATGACTGCCCCTTTCTCATTGACCACTACTGCATACTTATTTGTAGTGCTTATGTTGTTGAATTTTATTGTGACATTAACATCATCTACTGTTATGGTGCTGCCTATTACATTATTCGTAATGTTTGAGTATTTAGAACCTGATTTCAACTCTATTGAACATATAATGTTGTTATCAATGTTTGATGGAGAGATTATGGTTAATTTGTTTGTCACTGTATTCCTTACAAATGTCACGTTAGGATTTGATATTTTCAAGTCTTTAAATGTATTGTTGTACGCAATTGCTCCATTTTGAAGAACACTACCGGAACCGACAACTGTGTTATTGTATGCCTTACTACAAGAACTTAAAACAAGTGCTGGTCTTTTTGGAATAGCAGTTATTGCAGCTTTGACAAATAGAAACACCACCACCGTTGGCTTTCCAATCCGCCAAAAAGTCAGCCTGAGCTACAAATGGCTTTGACATTGACATGAACTCCACTTTAGAGTTGTTTAAAACATCATTCATTGATTTCATATCCCTTAAAGAGCCTCCCAAAATCACAGGGATGTCAATCTCATCAATTAAGTTGTCGACATAAACCAGAAACGGATTTTTTTCATTGCCGTCATAGAGATAGGAAATTGTACGCGCCGTCAATTGTATGCTATCGGCACCAGCCTTTTCAAGCTCCTTTGCAACCTTAACACTTTCTTCAGCAGTCATACCATCTTTTCTAACATCCCAAGGATTGATTCTGATGCTCACATGCATGTCCATTGTCTTTTTGATGACCTTGATGATTTCAGATGCGATTCTTACACGATTTTCAGTATTTCCACCATATTCATCACTTCTTTGATTGAAGTAAGGGTTTATAAAGCGTGCCAGATAGAAGTTATTTCCCATATCTATCTGTATTCCATCAAATCCGGCAAATGAGAATTTTTTAGCAGCCATTATCACTTCTGCCTGCAGTTTCCTTATTCCCTCAATGGTCAGGTCATTGGCTTCCGCCTTCTGATTGTCCCCATCATCATAGTAGAAAAACGCCAATTGCCCAAACACCGGAACATTATGGTTGTGACATATGTCTGTTATCATCTTATAATCTTTAATGAATCCCTTATAGTTGAGGTTTGCAGAATATGGCGCAAAACGATCCTTATAGTCAAGCGCAAACATTTCAGAGATTATCAGCCCTGTTCCTGAACCTGCAATCTTTTCATATCTCTCAAAAATGGCAGGAGATAAAAATCCTCCATCTTCTGTTTCGGTTTCCCATGTTCCTGTCCTTACGATTCTGCTTTTGAGTTTTAAATCTGCAAATTTGCATTCATCAAAAATATCCTTCATAATATGCCCACGTAGAAAGTCTATTAAAATATTGTATACGATTAAGAATATATAAAATGATATGTAAGTTTAAAATTACTAAAAAAAGAAAATGAAAGGTAATCTATTTGATTACCATTAAAGTATCCCCAATGCTTACCGCATCACCAGGTTCAACGAAGATTTCCTCAACAGTACCGTCCACTTCGGACTGTATGTCGTTTTCCATCTTCATGGCTTCGATTACGGCAATTGTGGATCCCTGTGCGACTTTATCACCAACATTGACGTTGAGTTTGATTACCATACCCTGCATTGGTGAAGGCACTGCGCCTTCAACAGGTTTGAAGTTTCCGGATTCGGTTTCTTCAATTTCCATAAATCCTGTAGGCATGATTTTAACTTCAAATACATCTCCGTCAACTTCAACATTGTATTCTGTTGGAATTCCGATTCCTTCATCTGCATTTAATGTGTGTGCAGGTTTAAGTTCTTCCTCTTCGGCTTCACCTTTGAGGAATTTTGGAGCGATTGGAGGGTATAATGCATAAGTCAAGGCATCTTCATCAGATTTGACGAATCCTTTCTCTTCACCTTCTGATTTGAATTTGTCAAATTCAGGTTCTAGCAAATCTGCAGGCCTGCAGGTAATTACCTCATCATCACCTATGATTCTTTTTGAGATTTCTTCATCAACAGGTGCAGGCGGTTTACCGTACATTCCTTTCATGTACTCTTTTACCTCATTGGATACTGTTTTGTATCTTTCTCCACCCAGAACGTTCATTACAGATTGAATACCGACAATCTGACTTGTAGGTGTTACTAATGGTGGGTATCCCATGTCTTTTCTTACACGAGGCATTTCATCAAGCACATCATTGTATCTGTCAAGTGCATTCTGTTCTTTGAGTTGTGAAATGAGATTTGAAAGCATTCCACCAGGAATTTGATAAAGCAATACATCTGCATCGACACTTTCTGAAATAGGGTCGAGAATGCTTAAGTATTTTTCTTTAATGTCATCAAAGTATTTTTTGATTGAAGTCAATAATTTTAAATCCAAACCGGTATCGAATGGAGTGCCCTGAAGGGCTGCAACCATACTTTCGGTTGGAGGCTGGGAAGTACCCCAAGCGAGAGGTGAAATAGCAGTGTCCAAAATGTCCACACCAGCCTGACATGCAGCATAGTAACTAATTGGAGTCATTCCACTGGTACAATGACAGTGCAAGTCCACAAGCAAATCGGTCTCTTCTTTAAGGGCAGATACCAAATCATAAGCTGCAGTAGGAGTAATCAAACCTGCCATATCCTTGATTGCCACTGAATCACAGTCAAGTGCTTCCAAGTCTTTAGCCAAATTAACGAAATCATCCAATGTATGTACCGGACTTATTGTATAACTTATTGTTCCCTGTACATGAGCACCTTGGTCTTTTGCTACTTTAATTGCCTTTTCCATGTTTCTGATATCATTTAATGCATCGAAAATCCTGAAAACATCAACACCATTTTCATAAGATTTTTCAACGAATTTTGTCACAATATCATCAGGATAATGTTTATAGCCCACTAAATTCTGCCCTCTTAAAAGCATTTGAATTGGAGTGTGGTTAAATTCAGATTTCAATTGTCTTAACCTTTCCCATGGATCTTCATTCAAATATCGTATACAAGTATCAAAAGTAGCTCCACCCCATGCTTCAACTGAGAAATATCCTACTTTATCCATCTCTTCAGCAATAGGAATCATGTCTCTGGTTCTCATCCTGGTTGCAAGTAAGGATTGGTGCGCATCACGAAGTGCTGTTTCTGTAAATCTTACTTTTGCCATTTAATTACACCTCTTTCAATTTCATTTATAAAGTAATCTTAAATTATTCAACTATAATATATGTTTTTATTATTATATAAATTATAAAGATTTAAAAGGAACGGTTCAAAATAAGTTATGAATTTAAAAAAAAATGAATAAAAAAAAAGAGAGGATTGAAAAATTATCTTTCCAATTCGCCGGAAATGAATTTTTCAACATTATCGTATGCTTCATCATCAGTGTATTGAATCGGAGGATGTTTCATGGTATATGAGGAAATTGAAGTCAGCTGTCCGCCAACACCCCTTTCCAAACCGATCTTACAGCATCTTACCGCATCAATTACACATCCTGCAGAGTTTGGAGAGTCTTCCACACTAAGTCTGAGTTCAATGTTCATTGGAACATCACCGAATGTGCGGCCTTCCATCCTGAGGAAGCATAACTTGTTATCGTTTTGCCATGGGACATAGTCACTAGGACCAATATGAATATCCCTATCATCCATTCTTTCAGTCAATACTGACTGAACAGCTTCGGTTTTGGATTCTTTTTTGGAATCCAATCTTTCACGATTAAGCATGTTTAAAAAGTCAGTGTTACCCCCGGTGTTGATTTGATAAGTCCTGTCTAATTTTACACCCCTATCCATAAATAAGCTAGCTAGTGTTCTGTGTGTAATAGTTGCTCCAATTTGGGCCTTGATATCATCACCAACAATAGGAATTCCTTTAGCCTTGAATTTTGCATCCCATTCATCATCACTAACAATAAATACTGGCATACAGTTTACATATGCAATCTCAGCGTCAAGAGCACACTGTGCGTAGTATCTTGCGGCCTCTTCGGAACCTACAGGAAGGTAGTTCACCAATATTTCGGCACCACTTTGCTTCAATACCTCAACAACATCGACAGGCTCTTCGTCACTTACAACAAATGTGTATTCATCGTCATAATTGGACATGTGCTCTGCAACACCATCCAAAACATGACCCATGCTTACCTTAACGTCATATTTCGGAATGTCTTCCTGAAATACTGTAGTGCAGTTAGGTTTTGCAAATATTGCCTCATCAATAGTCTTTCCAACTTTTCTAGCATCAACGTCAAAAGCTGCAACGACTTCAATGTCACTAGGTTCATATCCTCCGATATCCCAGTGCATGAGTCCTATTGCATCTTCCGGATTTTTACCGTCATAATAATGAATTCCTTGAATAAGGGAACTTGCACAGTTTCCTATTCCAACAATTGCAATTTTAATTTTACTCAATATAACACCAGCTAAAATATAATTAATAATACTTTTAAATAAATTAAATTATTAATATTATGTTATCTAATATACTTTATATAATTATTGTTTAGGTAAGAAAAAAATGAAAAAAATATTGTTTGTCGCATTTTATTTTAACCATTCAAATGAAATTGCCTCAAAAAGATTACAGGGGGTTGCAAAATATTTGCCGAAATATGGATTTGAACCTATCGTAATCGTTCCGAAAACATCAAATGAAACCGTTTTGCTTGACAATGTCCGTGTTGTTGAAACCGAATACAAGGACATGATTTCAAAGTTCTTACCATCCGCAAAAAATGACAATACCACAAACGATTCATCATCACAGTCACAATCAAATTCCCTCATTTCAAAAGCGATATCTGTTGCCGGCGAGATTTTCGCATATCCCGACGGCATGAAATACTGGCATGACCCTGCATTTGAGAAATGCCTAGAGATTATAGAAAATGAAGAGATAACCGCAATAATTTCATCATCATTTCCAATAACATGCCATACAATAGCACATGATTTAAAGGAAAAATACGGCATTCCATGGATTGCGGATTTAAGGGATTTATGGAACCTAAATCCATATGTCCACCACACTGCAATCAGAAACTATTTTGAAAAGCGCCTGGAGATTAAAACATTCAAAAATGCTGACATATTAACAACAACCACCCCACTTGCCGGTCAAACTCTAAAGACGCTTCATCCTCAAAAAAGGATTGAATCTGTTGTTTCGGGTTATGATCCCGAAGACTTTGAAAACATCAACCCCACATCTTCAAGCGAAAAACTGACATTGATGTATGCTGGATCACTTTATGGGGGCAAAAGAGACCCAACAATATTGTTTGAGGCAATCCGGCAGTTAATTAATGAAAATAAAATTGAGGCAAATAAGATTGCAGTCGACTTTTACGGCGATACGACAAACCTTAAGGAACTGTCCGGTAAACACGAAATCTCTTCGATTGTCAATGTCCATGGCAAAATTACCCACAATGAAGTTTTGCAAAACCAGGCAAACTCTGACATTCTATTGCTGATATCATGGATGGATGAATCTGAAAAGATGTTTATTCCGGGGAAAGTTTATGAATATATGGCTTCAAGAAAGCCGATACTGTCAATAGGATATGGTGAAGGTTCCCTTAAGGATTTGATTGAAAAAACCGAAATCGGATATCACACATCAAATGTCGAGGATTGTAAAAAAGCTATTTATGATTATTACCTAAAATATAATAATAACGAATTGAAATATTGCGGAAATGAATTTGCAGACCAATATTCCATGGAAAACACTGCAAAAAGATTTGCGCAATTACTTGAGGAAATACAATGAATCCATATATTGAAATTTTAAGACCTGGAAATGCTTTGATGGGTGCAATATCAATTATACTTGTTGCACTTATCGATAAAACACTAAGCATTCCAGTTGTACTTGCAATGATTACAGTGTTTTTTGAAACCGCCGCAGGAAATGTCATCAACGATTATTTCGATTACAATATCGACTTGATAAACAAGCCTGAAAGGCCAATTCCTTCAGGTAGGATTTCACTGAAAAACGGCAGAAATTACGGATACTTCCTATTTTTAGCCGGTACCGTGTGCGGTTTTCTAATCAGCTATTTAACAAATAATTGGATTCCATTTGGAATTGTCCTGATTGCTGATGTTATACTGTATTTATATGCATACAAATTGAAAACAACACCATTGATTGGAAACCTGGCCGTTGGATTCATGACCGGTTTCGGGTTTGTTTTTGGAGGATACTGCATAAACAATCCAAGCATCGTTTCAACTTCAATATTTTTAGGATTCTTTGCATTCGTAATGACCACAGCTCGTGAAATAATCAAGGACATCGAGGATATTGAAGGCGACAAATCAGACGGCGCCAAAACATTGCCCATCATGATCGGACCCAAAATACCTGCTTTGATTGCAACAGTCCTGATTATCGCAGACTGCACATTATGCCCATTGTTATACTTCTATCACATTTTCGGAATATTATATTTGGTCATAATAGCCATTGCAGTGCTGCTGTTTTTGTATTCCGCTTTCATAATCATCAAATCACAGGATGAAAAGACCGCCGCAAAGGCATCAAAATATTTAAAAATAGGAATGCTGATTGCATTTGTGGCATTTGCAATCGGATCATTCTAACTTCTTTGATATATCTTTATGTCATGGAAATCCTTAACCATCACATAATCATTTAAATCGGCCTCTCCCGAAGAAATATAATACGATGCATTTCCATTAACCAATTCATCATTTAATATGGTGCCGTTTCCAAGGCCAGTTGGAGGTTTGACCTCTTTTTGAAGATACCATGTTTGGGCAGGAGCCCTATTGGAAAACACTATTCCATCTTTTTCGCTAAGCCAGTCGGCTGCTTGCTGTTCATTGATTGCAACAGAATCATCATCGATATGGGTGACGAATGTGTAGCATGTAAAAAGCATTAAAAACATCATGAAAATAGGAATCAGATATTTCAAGTTGAATCTCTTGATTTCTATTCCCTTAATCCGGTTCAACAAAATTTCAACTGCAAAAACAACTAAAAATATGAATCCTGGCGCCATTGAAGTGAAGTATCTGTTTGTTTTGGTTAAATGTGCTGAGAAAAATATCAGATATGATAAGAACAATCCTGTCATGGCAATATTGATTGCAAGATAAGGATATGTGCTCATCCATATATTATCCACATCCTCATAGTTTATAATGATTTTTGTCAGTGCATATGCAAGAAGATACATTCCAAAAAATAACAGTGCCTCTGAATAGAAAAATGAAATGAGACTGGCCGTGAAAAATGATATTATAATCATTCCAATAGAGATAACCAGCAATACATACATCAGCTTTGAGGGAACCTTCCATTTATAGATGCTGGAACTTGTGTCCTTAATCTTTAAATAGGAGTTTCTGAAAGTCTTTGAAAACATGTAAACTATTACAATGATTCCGATTATGGCCACAGCCAATATTATCCAACCGGTCAAAACATGATTGGATGATATGTCATAACGGATAAAATTGATATAAAAAAACAGGTCATTTCCAACCAGCTGCCCTGCATGAGTGGCTGTAAGGGAATTTTCGGATGCGACTTCAGATGCCTGGTTTAGAAATCCCAACGGAATCTTGTTGATAAGGAAATATGCGAAAAAGGGAATTGAAGTCAAAACCCCTGCAAGAATTCCACCAAATAAATTCTTATAGCATCTTCTAATGTTGCTTGCAATATTTGTTCTGCTCATAAAGTATAAAATCATTACACCGACGATTATCGCCCCGGTATATTTCGTAAAGAAGCTTAAAACCGCCAATGGAAATGCTATATAAAAATATTTCTGATTTTTCTCCATTGCCTGAATGAAGAAATACAATGCCCAAATCATCAGCGCAACAAATGCAAGATCCAATGTTCCATTAGCCACCCATTTAAGGTTGATGAATAATGTTGCATACAAGAAAGATCCGAAAAATGCATAAAAGTTATTGAATCTCAATCTAAGCAAATAGAACAAACCCATAATGCCTATGAAAAAGAAAATGCCTGATGTGACGAATATGCTTGATATTGATACAAAACCCATTCTGAATAAAATCGAAGTTAAAAATGGAATGAAAGGTGGCAAATAGTTTACATAAGCATATCCTCCAATTTCAACCCCTGACATCCTTAAGGATTCAATAAGATAAAAAAACACATCTCTGTAATCATTTCCCAGTATATAATGAGTGGAATTCTGATAAATTATGCTGAACGTAATTATGAATGCGACAACAGCGACGGCAATTATCGTCAACTTATTTTCCAATTTTTTATTTAAATCAAACAAACCAAATCCCTCTTTAGTAATACTATATCATATAAGTGTAATTTAATGTTTTTGAAAAACTATTATTAATTAAAATACAAATAATAGTATGATGTTGAAAGATTTTGATTTGAATAAAAGGGACCGTCATTTCCTGATTATAATTACAATATTGAGTTTTGTTCTGACCAGTTATTACATTGCATTTAACTTGAATTTTGGAATATACTGTTCTGACGTTTATGTATATCTGTTGAATGCACTTTACTACACTGGAACAAACATACGCTCAACAGGAACCATATATTTATCCCCACTAATATGCTTTTTGACATCATTGTTTTTCAGATTGGGTTTCGTTGATAAACTCGCAATCAACATTGTAACTGGAGCCTTTGCAATATTCGGAAACATAGGGCTTTATCTTTTATTTAGAAGATATTTTGATGAAACTTTAAGCCTTACCGGCACCATAATATACTCTTCACTATCACTTTACCTGATTTGGCTTGCAAACGGAAGCCTGGACATTCCTGCCGTGTCAATGATAATCTGGACGGCACTGTTCACGGTTATGGCCATTGAGGACAATCCGAAATTTTATAGATATGCAATAATCTTTATGGTTCTTGGAGTGTTTACAAGATATACAGTATTGCTGACGTTTCCTGCATTTGCACTTTATTACATTTATAAAAAAGGATTTAAAATAGAATCTGATGATTTTAAGGAAATCAAAAAGGGAATAATAATTGGAATAATCCTGATGATAATAACAATCGGACCGCTTTTGATAATGGGAAACGGCCATTTTGCAGCCAGTTCTCAAATATCTGAAGGAATCAGCGGAGCACAGGGCACTGAAATTGACCCAGCATACAATACAAATGTATCCTACTATGTGGAGAACCTGCTTAATTTCATTTCAAATTCACATACAGTGATTGACGGAAATCCGATTTTGGAAAATTCAACCCCTCTTTCATGGGCAGTCATGGGACTGGCAATCATCGGAATGGCAATTTGGATATATGACCACAGACGAAAATTGGAAAGAAAAGATATTATTCCTATAGTGTTTTTTATATTTTCCGCTGTAAGCTTTACCCGAATCAGCGCAATAGTAACAACCCTCCTTGTTTTGGGAGGCCTTTACTTTATGGGTAAAGACAGCGACAATAAAAAGGAATGCTTCATGCTTGCATGGATATTTTCAAACCTGATTTTCTTAAGCTATTATAACATAAAGGTCAACAGGTACATTCTGCCAATATTTCCAGCGGTGATTTACTTTGTTTTGCTTTCAGTCGATACCATCAACAGCCATGTTAAAATCAACAGAAACATTCTGCCTTTAATATTGATTGTGCTATTTGTTGTTCAGGCATTCACATTCACATTCACAATCGAGCCGAATAACGAATATAAAACAATCGAAGAGGTTTCGGATTATATTATTGAAACCTATCCTGATTATGAAAACCTTTCCATTGGAGTATATAACGTAAGGGCCTACAATTGGTGGCTTGGAGGAAATCTTTTACCAATATCAAGTAACGATGAGGACATAGTCGATGAAAGCAATGTAACCTATTATATCTCAAATAAAGTGCTGACCCACGTTAAAAACTATACTGAAATAAAAAATATCAATAACGTCCATATATATGAAAAAAGTGTTTAAAATGAATATTCTACATGTTGTTCCATCATTTGCTCCCTGTTTTTCACATGGAGGGGTGGTGAATGCATCTTACCAGATTGCAAAAAAGCAGGTTGAAGCCTGTCATAATGTCAGCGTCTACACGACGGACAACTGCAGCGAACGATTGAAATTTGAAAATAATTATAATGTGGATGTTGACGGCATCAAGGTGTTCTATTTTAAAAATGTTTCAAACGGCATTAAAAACAAGTTAACGATTGACACTCCAGTCAGTCTAATCAGTTATCTTAAAAAAACAATCGATAAGTTTGACATTATCCACATCCATGAACACAGACATTCCCTGGCCATTGCAACACACAGATACGCTCAAAAAAACAATATCCCCTATGTCCTGCAGGCCCACGGATCTGTGCTTCCATTTTTCCAGAAGGAAAAACTGAAGGAAATCTTTGATAAGTTTTGGGGATTTGACATACTGCATGACGCATCACGGGTTTTTGCACTGACCGAAGTTGAAAAGGAACAATATTTAAAGATGGGCGTTCGAGAGGATAAGATTGAAATAGTGCCATTGGGAATAAACCTTGACGAATACCAGACATTACCCTCCAAAGGCAAGTTCAAATCAAAATATAATTTAAACGATACTGACAAGCTGATTCTGTTTTTGGGAAGAATCCATAAAATAAAGGGTCTTGACCTATTAATCAAAAGCTTCAATCGAGTTTCAAATGACAATGTGAAACTAGCCATTGTCGGCGGCGATTACGGTTTTAGGGAGAATCTCGACGAATTGATTGAGGAATATGGATTAACTGATAAAGTCATATTTCCTGGAGTTTTGACAGGTGAAGCGAAAATCGAAGCCCTGGTTGACTGCGACATGTTTGTCATGCCGTCAAGATACGAATCATTTACAACAAGCGGGCTTGAGGCAATGGCATGCGGCAAGCCTTTAGTCCTGACAGAAAACAACCATATACAGACATGGGTTAAGGACAATGTAGGCCTTGTTTGCGAATTCAACGAAAAAGACCTGTCTGAATGCATTAAAACATTGTTAAAAAATGAAACATTATGTGAAACATTTGGAAAAAATGGAAGAGAACTTATCGAGAACAAATATGACTGGAATAAAGTTTCAAAACAAATCGAATGCATTTATGAAAAAATTATTCTTGAATATTAGAAACATATATAATAAAAAAAATAAAAAAATAATAACATAAAGCAATTTTAAGAGGATAATAATGAAAGTTGTATGCTGTAAGAACTGTGGTGCAAAATACCAACTCGATGATGATGACGACATCACTACATTTGAGTGTTCTTCATGTGCGGGGGACTTAGAATACTTGGAAGATTATTCAGATGGTGATAACAAACAAAATTCACCATTCATTGATACATTCAAATATGACAATTCATATATCGTCCAATGCGAAGATTGTGGATTGAAATATAAAATCAAAAGTAGCGATAGCATACTTGATTACGAATGTGACAGTTGTGGAGGTTCCTTAAGATATTTAGACGATGACATGAACAAAGAATTAGACAAATATCTTGAAGACAGGAAAAAAGAAATCGAAACCATCAAGCAAAATTCCGATGCTAAAAAACCAACATCTGAAGAATTGACAGATGAAGAACCTGAACGCTCTTTTAAATCAATTACTGACAAAATTGGAAACTTCTTCTCTGAAGAACGTATGCTCCAAATTGCAGATGATGAAATGAAAGAACAGGAACTCATAGAAGAAGAACTGACTACCAAAACTGCAAGAACTACCATTCCAGCAGCTGTTTTATCAAAATTCGGTAAAGAATTTGCAATTCCTAATACTAATGATTATAATATCCTAAAAGAGTTTATTAAAAACGAATTCTTTAAAAGTATGAATGAATATTATCCGAAAACAGAAAACGATAAAGGGTCTAATGGATTATTTGGTAAATTGAGTATGAGAGAACCTGAAAGTGATGAAGTAATACCAAATGAAACTTCACTTAAAGAGTTGGACAATGAAGGTTTCGACATAAATAATTTAGATGCAAACACTACCATCCTAATTATTGGCGGATTTATTTTCCTAGTAAGTATTATTGAAATACTTGCCATTAATAGTGGAATAGGCATTGTTGCATTGTTCATTGGTGTAATTCTTTTATGTTTCGGAATCTACAAGACAAGAGACGTTAAACAAACTGAAGAAAGAACAAGAATTATCAGAGAACATTTATTAACCCTCTCAAATGAATTCTACGTTTTCTACAATGTCAAAACTCCAACAGCACCTTCAGGTATAAACCATTTGGTTGTAGGTCCTACCGGAATCTATGCATTATTATCCCAAAAATACAATCCTAAACTTAGGCTAGAATCAGAAAATGAAAATTTAAACATGATTGGTGCTAGTGAAAAGGATGAAGACAAAATTGAAGAGATTCCAAGTTATGGAACTGAAAGAAGATTTAGATATACAACCAAACAGGCTAAATTTTCACAAGACAATAAGATAAAACAAAAAGCACTGTCATTAGGTGAAGATTTAATCAACTTCTTAAATGAGAATAACATTAAAAATTGCTTTGTTGAACCATTGGTAGGTTTTATTAATAATGAGGTTGTCGTAATTAATATGCCTTTAACCGATGAAGATTTATTCATTGAAGAGTTATTAAATCAGATTAAAACCAGTACTATCAAACTAGATCAGGAAACAATTGACAAATGTGCTGTTTTACTCAGTAAATATTCTGCAGACTGTTCTGCAGAAATTTAATTTCTTTTTTTTAGATATCATGATTTTTGACAACATCAAGAAAAAGTTTTACCAACATAGATGTCAAAAAGTTGCAAAAATCTATGGAAACAACTTCAAGGTAAATGGTGAAAGCTACGTTACACCAAATACTGTTTTAGGAGATAATGTTAATTTTAATGGAATGAAAATCCAAGGAAACGGCAATGTAATTATTGGCGACAATTTCCATTCCGGCATCGAATGCATGATAATCACAAGCATCCACAATTACGACAAAGGCAATGCAATCCCCTATGATGACACAATAATCTCAAAGGACGTTGTTATTGAAGACAACGTGTGGCTTGGAAACAGAGTGACAATACTTCCAGGAGTAAAGATTGGCGAAGGGGCAATAATACAGGCAGGAAGCGTTGTAGTCAAGGACATTGAAAAATATGCAATAGCCGGAGGCCATCCTGCAAAAACATTTAAATATAGGGATATTGACCATTACGAGAAATTAAAACAAGAGAAAAAATTTCACTAGGCAATATCTTTTTAAGTAACCATTACTAAAAATTTAACTATAGATGATTGGGAGGAATTGAAATTCCAATTGACGAAGACTTAAAAAAATTAGCTAAAGAGGAAGAAAATCCTGACACAATACACAAATATTCAC
>JAUNXD010000009.1:11619-17899 GCA_030539985.1 Methanobrevibacter sp. | reverse complement strand
AGGAAAAGCAGTGGATTTTGCAGTTTCCGAATGATTTGGAAAAGGCATTTGAAATTGGAGCGGAACTTTCAAAATGAAAACCATTGCAATCAATGCTGGTCCTAAAAGAAGGGATGTCAATGCACAGCTTATAAAATCCGCAGCTGAGGGTGCAGAATCGGTTGGAAGTGAAGTTGAATACATTGACTTATATAAGTTAAATGTTTCAGGCTGTCGGGTTTGCCTTATCTGCAAAAACGATGATGATGTCTGCAGATGCTACTGGAGAGATGAGCTTTCAGATGTAATCAAAAAGATTTTTGATGCCGATTGTCTTTTGATTGCCGCTCCAATATTTTTCTCACAGCCGACTAGCCATTATATGGCTTTGCTTGAACGGTTAATCTACTGCATGGTTTCCTACAGTACTGGAAACAAATTCCGGGGCAAGGTCAATGTCGGACTGTTTTATACCATAAATTATCCAATGGATTATTTTGAAAAATCCGTCAGGCCTCATCTCAAGCAATCCGAAGACCTGCTTATGATGTTTAATGGAAAAGTTGTCATTGAGACTTTCTCCAATATTTCAAAGAATATGCAAACCACATCATCAAAAGAGGAATTGAAATCAAAGCAGGAACAATTATCTCAGGATTTAAAGAGAATCTTTGAAATCGTAGCTGACTTGAGCAGTTAATTTTTTTTTAAATTTTTCAGTGTATACATTTTTTAAAAATGAATACATTTATATACTACTTCTGCACAATATTTAATTGTATACAAAAATAAAATTTGTAATACAAAAAATGAAGTGATAAAATGTCAAACCAAAAAAGAACCAAAAAATTTGTATTCGGAAATGAAAGATTCGGAGGATCATATTCTCCCGGGGAATTCGAATTCAATTTCCCCGAAGACATGACTCGCGAAGACTTTGAAAAAATGTTTACTCAAAGAATGAGTGCATTGCACAGAAAAGGAAGCGATTTTGCAGAGGAATTCTTTGATTCAAAATCAAGAAAGGAAAATCTCAAACCGTTGAGCATCCGCGTAAAACCGCACACAAAGGACTTTTTCAAAAACCACTCAATTCTATCACCAAGAGAGGTGCTTGAAATGTATGAAAACTTCAACAACGGATCAGAGGCATTCATCAATTCCCTTATCGAAGAGGAAAAGGAACTTGAAAATGAACTGGCTGAAATTCAGGAAAAATTGCACAATGCCAAACTTTTCAAAGAAAAATTAAGCGAAATCGAACCTGAAAACGACGTTTTGACTGATGAAGATAAAATCATACAGTTAAAGCGTGTCTATAAGGATTCTGAAATCAAGGTAATAGGAAATGAAATCCCGATTGGAAGAGTTAAAAACGATATCATAAAAGATATTCAGATTTACAACACTGTAATCATACGTGTTTTCAATAATGAGTTTTTGACAATTGGAGTGTATACCAATGCGGAACCGATTGTCTATTACTTTAAAAATGAATACTCAAAAGATGATATCGAAGAGATTTCAAATCATGTTGAGGAGTACTGCGGCAATCATGATATTGCCTTCAACGTGATTGAAAAGTCCTGCTTTGAAGAATAATATATACTTTGTGCAAGTGCGACAAAGCACATTTTCGCACTTCGACAATTTATATTTGTCTTGAAAACAAAGTATTAATTGCATGTTGAAATTCATCGGTTTTGCGATAACCAAGCCAACCGGTGAGCTCAACATGCTTCATTTGGTGTAGACTTCGATAAAATGGGACCTGGCCATTATCTCCGGTATTTAGTTTAAAAATGATGATGGTTGTTTCTTTTTTTCATATTATGTTGTGGCCGGGTCCTTTTAATTTTCTATTATTAAACCCACGCCCTCAATTATTAAAACAATTCCAATTACAATCGCAATGTAAATCGGATTGTTCATTGCAAATGCTGCAAGAGCTATCAACAGAATACCCATTATCAAAACAAGTATTGAGGAAAATGCGGATATTTTTGTCATTTTGGATATTAATCCGGTTATTCCAAAGACTATCATTATTATTCCAACAATATAGAACTGTATGCCTATAAGGAATGATACTGCATCGATGTAGAACAGAAATAGGAATCCGAATATTATCGCAAGAATCCCGATAATGATTGCCACAATGGATAATCCGTTGAATGCAGGTCTCATGTTCCAGCCCATGAATACGGCTGAAATACCAAAGAAAAGCAGGCTCAAACCAACAATCACTGAAACCAGTCCCGCTGAAAACATAGGAAACACAATAAAAATAAGACCTATGATTATTGAGAGAATTCCCGCAGTTTTGTTAATGCCCATATCGTCACCTCCTTTTTTAAACTTAATTATATATATCATGAAATTGTTATTTAAAAATATGGTTGAATTTGAAGAAATAATAAACACAAGAAGAAGTATCAGGCAATATCAGGATAGAAAAGTCAGTGACGAGGATATTCTAAAAATCCTTAAGGCAGGCATGCAGGCTCCTGGATCAAGACTTGGAGCGGAGCCTTGGGAATTTGTAGTAATCAAAAACAAGGATACACTCGCAAAACTTGCTGAAATCAAACCGAGAGTTGAAACAGCACCGGTTGCAATCTTGCTTGTTGCAAACATTGAAAGGGCTTTTTACAAGCTTCACTGGCAGCAGGACATGTCTGCAGCAGCTGAAAACATGCTGCTTGAAGCTGTCAATCTCGGTTTGGGCGGACTTTGGAACGGCGTTGCACCGACTCCCGAAACAATGGAAGCGGTTAGCGAACTATTTGGTTTGGATAATGAAAACCACGTTCCGTTCTGCGTAATTACATTGGGCTATCCTGCCGAGGGATGGGAAAACAAGTTTATGGACAAATTCGACGGGTCAAGGATTCATTATGAAAAATACTGATTATAATTTTGAAAGCGTAACTGAGAGGAAAAACACCAATTCGCTTAAATGGGACCTGTTTGGCGATGACCTGCCGATGTGGGTGGCGGACATGGATTTTGAAGTGGCCCCTGAAATCCACGAAGCTATTTTAAAAAGAGCTTCACATCCAATATATGGTTATTCAATAGTTCCGGATTCCTTATTTGAAGCATACATTAACTGGTGGGCCGGACGATACGATTTGAGAATGTCTCGTGAGGAAATGCTTTATGCAACAGGGGTGATGCCTTCAATTTCATCAATGATCAGGTGCCTTACCGATGAAAACGACGGCATATTAATCCAGTCACCGGTTTATCATGTGTTTTTCTATGTAATTGGGGATAATAACCGTCGTGTCGTTGAAAACGAGCTTGTCTATGAAAATGGCGAGTACAGGATTGATTTCGATGATTTGGATGAAAAATTATCTCATGTTAAAATGATGATTCTTTGCAATCCTCAAAATCCTGTCGGAAAAATCTGGTCAAAAGAGGATCTGGCCAAAATTGGGGAACTGTGCAAAAAGCATGACGTTATCCTGATATCTGATGAGATTCATTGTGATTTGACAGACCCCGGAAAGCTCTACAACCCATTCATGACCTCGTCTGATTATGATAAAAGCATTTTGTGCATATCACCTTCCAAATCATTCAATGTTGCCGGTTTTCAAAGCTCGATTGTTTATTCTAAAAATCCGGAATTGCTTGAAAGGATTAAAGTGCAGCTGCATGTGGACAACTCTGATTCGTGTAATGTATTTGCCGTCAGTGCCGTTGAAGCCGCCTACAACTGCTGTGAAGAATGGCTTGAAGAGCTTAGGGAAGTGATATATCAAAACAAACTGACTGTCAGGTATTATCTGGAAAGAGAATTGCCGACAGTTAAACTTGTTGAATGTGATGCTACATACCTGTTATGGCTTGATTGCAGGGCGATTAATGTATCCTCAAAGGTTTTAAGCGAGTTTCTGCGCCAGAATCAGGGTCTGTTCTTATCTGCCGGAAGAGATTTTGGCGAAATCGGCGACGGATTTTTAAGGATGAACATTGCATGTCCTCCAAAGTTATTGGATGATGGTTTGAGAAGACTTAAATCAGGTGTAATTGCCCTGAACAATATCAATGCATTGTCCAAAGGCATTTAATTGTCATCGATGAAATCCTGAATCAGCCAATCGGATATGCTGATGTCTGAATCATATCTTTCTATTTCATCTTTTTTAAACCATTTTGCCCTGACAATCTCATCACCGTCCACTTTAATCTCACCGGATTCGTATTCACCGGTAAATCCAAGCATCAGTGAGTTTGGAAATGGCCAGGATTGGCTTTTCATGTATTTCAGGTTTTTAATCTTTATTCCGACTTCCTCTAAAACCTCACGATGTACCGCTTCCTCAATGCTTTCGCCGGGTTCTACAAAACCTGCTATCAGGGCATATCTGATGGTATCATGGTAGCTATGCTGAGCCATAAGCAATTCATCATCTTTTCTAATGGCCACAATAATTGCAGGAGCGATGCGGGGATAATGGTTTTGACCGCATGAAGGGCATTTTAACATCATGTCTTTTTCATCTAATTGAGTTGGTGTTCCGCATCTTCCGCAAAACTTATGTGATATGTACCAATCGTTTACCAGAACGGCTTTTGCGGCAATATGGTAAAGGTCATGGTCAAACTCATATACCTGCCTCAAATCATGGAATGCCTCATTGCCTTCAACATTCACGCAAAAGGCCTTCATACCCTTATACATTCCGATAAACAAACAGAAATTGACATTGAAATCGTCAAGACTTTCAGCTAACTTCTTATCCTCGTTTAAATACAGCTGTCTTTTTTTATTAAAAACAAACAAGTAATCATTATTTCCGGGAGTCATCTCTTCATCGAAATCGATTTGATAGTGTTCATAGAGTGATTTTTCAATCATGTTAAATGATATGTTTTGAGGACTTATTAAGATTGGGTTTAAAACCGGACTGTTAAAACTATATAAGAAATCAAATACAAAGTTTATCTAATCGTGCAAGAATACCTTTACTTCTGCAAATCGAGGATGAATTGCACAAAATGAGGGAGCATAGTTACTTATCAAATGCTCTTGGATTTGATTTAAATAATAAGAAAAACATAACAAAAAATGACAATAAAAAGTTTAATTCAAAATTTTCAACGATAATCATGTTAGAAAATTAAATTAAACTATTGTCTGAACCTTCGGGACGAGGGGGATAGCACGGTAATCCTATGCTCACAAGAGTGTACAGCCCGTGAAGTAAGAATCCTCAACTTCTAAAAGTTGAGGTAGTTCAAAGTGGTGATATAATGGTATCAGAAAAAATGGAAAAAGCTTTAAATGGCCAATTAAATGCTGAAGTTTACTCAGGATATTTATACTTGTCCATGGCAGCTTACTTTGAAGATGAAGATTTAGCAGGATTTGCCAACTGGATGAGAGTACAGGCAGAAGAAGAACTTGAACATGGAATGAAATTCTATGATTATATCATAAGAAGAGGAGCTTCCGTAACCTTAACCGAAATCGAAGCACCTCAAACCGAATGGGATTCTCCTGTAGCAGCATTCGAACATGTTCTTGAACATGAGAAAAAAGTATCCGGACTTATTGACGATCTGGTTGATTTGGCTATTGAAGAAAAAGACCATGCAACCAACAACTTCCTCCAATGGTTTGTTGAAGAGCAAGTTGAAGAGGAAGAAAACGCAATGGAACTTGTTGCAAAAATCAAACTCGCTGATGGCGACAACAGATTAATTTACGAATTGAACAAAGAATTAGGTGCACGTGCACCTTCCGAAGACTAGATTTCATCTAGTCTTTAAAACTTTTTTTAGGTGTTTTAATGAATTTTCCTGATGGTCCCACTTTTGAGGCTCAAGTTGATTCAACCGAATATGCGTCTGAACTAATAGGCGAAAATGATTTGGGATGTGTGCATCTGCACGGTCCTTTTGGAGATGCTGGCTCTAAAATCAAAATTGCTTATGTAATTGGAATGCATCCTCTTGAAAGCAAATCCCACAGGGCATTGTTTGAAAGTTTAACCTCCAAAGGTGATTTGAAGAATTGCTATTATCTGTATAACATCAATGTTACCGATAAGACTTCACAGACTGAAGGCCGATTGGAGGGACAGTTGCTCGCACAGGAATTCATTAAGGATGATATTATAGATAAGGAATATAATCTGTTTTTGGATATTCACTCTAACAGGGGCCCGCAAGGTCCGGGGGACTATCAGATAACCAATTTCGTTTTTGCACCCGGTTTTGATGAAAAATCCTCAGAGTACATGAACAGTATTATTGAGAATATGGATGAGATTGCATATTATGC
>JAUNXD010000009.1:0-11609 GCA_030539985.1 Methanobrevibacter sp. | reverse complement strand
TCCCGAATTCAGATCAAGCCCACCATATATAACCGAACCGACAGCAAAAGCCGGAATACCTACAATAGTCTATGAATGTTACTCTTCAGAGAAATTCGAAACTACCTGCAGATTGGCTGAAAAGTTGGTTGATGTTGTCGATGACCTATTTTAGACCTGCAGATGCAGACAGAATATATTTTAAAAAAACATAAACGATTACTATGAAAAAGCGACTTTTATATTTCGGAGGAATCGTATTAACGATTTTTGATATACTCTTTTTGGTATACATTACATTCTATCCGGCAGCAAATTCATTTAAATATCAAGTGATTGCATTTGATTTGGTGTTATGCCTTTTCTTTTGGATTGAATTCTTATATAATCTGAAGAAATCAGAAGATAAGAAGACATATTTGAGGAATAATTATCTTGGTATTTTCGGAATGCTTCCGTTCAATTCAGTATTCCTTCGAGCATTGAGATTCGTTAAGCTTGCCCAATTCATTAAGATATATGTTGTGATACGCGATGACGAGAAGATCGTTTCAGACTTTTTTCGAAAGACATACCTTGATAAGGTCATTATCATAGCCATCATATTCATCGTTGTCGTTACCATTCTCGTTTGGATGCTGGATTCGAATATTGGCGATTTCAGAACTGCCATTTGGTATATTTTCGTGTCTATGACAAGTACCGGTTATGGAGATGTTGTTCCGACATCAACTTCAGGCAGACTGATTGGCATTGTGGCTATGGTTGGAGGCATCCTGATATTTTCTCTGATTACTGCAATAATATCTTCCGCCTATGTATCAAAGTTAAACAGGGATAAGCGTAATGATTTGGAGTCTAAAATTGATGATTTGACAGTTCAGGTTAAAAAATTAAATGAAAAAATTGATGAACTGAATAACAAATGAATATTGATAGGTTATCTTCAAGAAAATATTATATATATTTAAAAACAAACTTTCTATAGTAATATTAAATAAGGATGTGAAAAAATGATTATCAGAGCACCTTCAAGAATTCATATGTCCCTAATCGATTTGAACGGGTCATATAGGAGAGTCGATGGTGGTATTGGTCTAGCATTAGCTGATCCACAATTTGTATTGGAAGTTGAACAAATCGAAAGTGGAATCGAACTTGAATTCGCCGATACTGTAGATGATGAGGAAGCCATTTTGGAATGCAGGGAAAAAATTCCGGATGCGGCTGAAAAAACCATAAAGCACTTTGACATTGATTCAGGTTTCAAATTCATTGTACATCAGACTTACCCTCCTCATTCAGGTTTTGGAAGCGGAACTCAAATTGCCGTTTCAACAGCTCACCTAATAACTGAAACCATGGGAATTGAAATTGAAAGCCGTGAGTTAAGCAGCATTGTTGGAAGAGGAGGAACATCCGGTATCGGAACATACACTCACGATTTGGGCGGATTCATATTGGATGGTGGCCACAGCAAAGAGGAAAAACCGCTGTTTTTACCTTCAGGTGCTTCAAAAGCAAAACCTGCGACATTGATTGCCAGATATGATTTTCCCGAAGAATGGAATATTCTAATCGCAATTCCTCATATCGATAAACATATGGAAGGTGATGATGAGGTTGATGTATTCCAAACTTATTGTCCTATTCCAAAAGAGGAAGTTGAACAGGTATCTCATTTGATTTTAATGAATCTCGTACCGTTCATGCTTGAAAAGGATATCAAGAACTTCGGATGGGCGGTCAGTGAACTTCAAAAAGTAGGATTCAACAAGTTGGAACACTCTTTGGATGCAAGCTACCTGCCTACTATGAAAGCTATTGAAGAAGCCGGCGCATACGGTGTGGGTATCAGCTCATTTGGACCTGTGCTATACACATTTTTCGATGAGTCAAATGCAGACATCGTAGAAAAAACCAAAGAAATCATTGGCGAGAAGGGTACTGTCTTTGTAACAAAGGCGCAAAACCATGGATTCGTCATTGAAAAATAATTATTATCTGGAGTACTTTATAGTACTTCAAACTACCTTTTTTTTTAATTTATTTGTATTGATTTTGTAATCTTTAAAGCGGTAATGGAGCCGATACCTGGCACCTTAATCAGTTTTTTTGCCGTAATGCTTCTTAAGTCCTCAAATGTTTTCAGATTCAGATGCTTACAGATGGCATGTGCCTTGATGTTATTAATCCCGTTAATCAGCATAAGGTAATTGTATGCGACATTGTCTGATTTTTCATGTGGCTTTTTTGTCAGGGGATGCTTTTCAATACATGATTCTGCCTGTTTTTCCATCATTTTAAAAGCCAGCTTTTTGCTTGAACAGATTATTACTGTGGTGAAGGTGTTCAGGTGAGCTATCGCCTCACAGTGGTGTTCATTGTTAAAAAGGTCATGCTTGTTGTTTTTCTCCAGTTGGATTATGATGAAGTGGTAGTCGAAGTTTTTGTATTGTCTTATGGCCTGGTCAAATACCCTACCCTCCCTGACGCTGTTTTTGAAATCGTTGTATGTTTTGTATTCAAAAACCACTTCGGTGTTTTTATCGGTGAATATGAAATCTCCAATCGGCAATTCCTCAATGATAATCTTGTGATTATTTTTGTATTGTTTAATGGCTTCACAGTGTCTGCTGTTTTCCCTATTGTCAATTTTAACTATCATTTAAACCACGAGTGCATTACACTTTGTAGCTGGTTTAATATATAATTTTGCTTAGTTTTCAAAGCAATATTTCATGGCAAAAACAATATTGATATAACAAGAAAATTTGATTGGGCATGTTTTTGGCGCGGTTTTCAGGGTGTTTTAAATTAAAAAAGGAAGCCATAAATGATGACTTCCAATATTTTAATGTTAAATAATGATTATATTTCAAATCCTCCGTCACATTTAATTATCTGACCGTCTAAGAAAGTACATTCGTCACTTGCCAGGAATAATGCCAGTTCTGCAATGTCTTTACCTTCACCGCATCTTTTGACTGGGCATTGGTCAATCATGTTCTGCAATGCTGCAGGACCTCCTATGCTGTCTACCATTGCAGTGTGGATAAGACCTGGTGCAATACCGTTGCATCTGATTTCAGGACCTAATTCCCATGCCATGGATCTGGTTAATCCCATCATTGCGTGTTTACTGTCTACATAGGCGGCAAATCCGTGATGAGCTCCAAAGGATGCTACTGAACATGTGTTTACAATTGTTCCTTTTCCTTTTTCTTTCATTACTGGTGCGACTAATTGTGTGAGCAGTAATGCGGAGGTTACGTTAACATTGAATACTTTTGTCCATTCTTCAAGGGTAACGTCCATCAGTGGGGACATGGATAATACTCCTGCATTGTTGAATAGTATATCTATTGTTCCGTATTCTTCCATTGCTGCATCATATACCTTGTGCACTTCATCGAGGTTCGCCATATCCACAATTACATAGATTGCTTCTCCACCGGCAGCTTTTATGTCGTCAACGACTGCTTTTGCTCTTTCCTCGTTTCTTCCGGTTACAACCACTTTTGCCCCTTCGGCTGCAAACAGTTTTGCTGAGTCTCTACCCATTCCGGATGTTGCTCCGGTTATTATTGCTACTTTTCCATCTAGTTTTCCCATTTAAATCACCTTTTTTTTAACATCATATTAATTGTGATGTTTATGATTATGGGTTTATTTCAAAATATGTTTAAATATTTTCTAAAAAAAGGAAACTTTGATAAAAATTATTTAAAAAAAATAAAAAAAGAGTAGAAATTTTATAATTTGTAAACTTCTTCGGCGGAAACGATTGGTATATTATTGTCGCTTAAGACAGTGATTAGATGGTCAATGTCGTCAGCATGAAGCAGCAATATTGCCTTGTCTTCCTTATCATGTGAAAATGCATAGAGATATTCAAGGTCAATTAGATTTTCTTTAATGACATCCAAAACGGCTGTCAATCCGCCAGGTGCATCATTCATTTCAACGCCGATGATATCGGTGATTTTTACAAGGAAATTGTTTTCCTCAAGAGCTTCCTTTCCCTTGATTGGATCATCAACAACAAGTCTTAAAATACCGAATTCTGAAGTGTCCGCCATGCACATTGCTCTGATATTGACGTCAGCAACGGTAAGTACCTCCAAAGGTTTTGACAGGCTCCCCATCTTGTTTTGTAAAAATATTGATAACTGTTTGATTTTCATATCATCACCTAGTGTAAATTCCTTTTGTCTATTACTCTTTTAGCTTTTCCTTCAAACCTTGGCAATGTTTTCGGTTCCACCAATGTAACTTTCACTCTGATTCCGGTTTCATTTTCTATTGATTTACCGATTTTTGTTTGGATTGCCATCATTTCCTTAACTCCATCGAAGAAGATGTCCTGTGAGACTTCAACTTTTATTTCGATTTCATCCAGAGTTTCAGGTCTTGTAACTATAATCATGTAATGAGGCTCAACATCACCAACCTTAAGCAATGCCTTTTCAATCTGTGATGGGAAAATGGCTACTCCCTTAACTTTAATCATGTCATCTGATCTTCCTGTTATTCTGCTCATTCTTGCATGTGTCCTTCCGCATTCACATTTTTCATAGGTGAGCTTGGTCAAATCCTTGGTTCTGAATCTGATGACAGGCATTCCTTCCCTTTCAAGGTTTGTCAGTACAAGTTCTCCTGGAGTATCGCCTCCAAGAGTTTTGCCTGTGTCGGGATTGATGATTTCTGGATAGTAAATGTCTTCTGCAATGTGAAGGCCCTTTTGAGCTGAGCATTCAACGCCCACACCCGGACCCATGAGTTCTGTAAGTCCGTAAATGTTATAGGCTTTGCATCCGAAAAGCTCTTCAACCCTTTGCCTTATCTCTTCGGTCCATCCTTCAGCTCCGAATCCTATTGCCTTGATATTGAAGTTTTTAGGGTCAATTCCGTCTTCAAGGGCAACTTCTGCAAGGTGTATTCCGTATGATGGGGTAAATATGAGTCCTGTTGCTCCAAAATCCTCCATTATTTCAATCTGCCTGCGTGTCTGACCGGTTGAAATAGGGATTATTGCCGCTCCGACCTTATGGGATCCGTAGTGAACTCCGAAACCTCCGGTAAACATTCCGTAACCGTGGGTGTTCTGCAGGATATCGTTTTCGCCGATGCCCATCATGGTAAGTCCGCGTGCAATGGTTTCAGCCCATGTGTCCAAATCCTTTTCGGTATATCCTGACACTACAGGCTTTCCGGTTGTTCCTGAAGATGAATGGAGTTCCTTGATTTTGGAAATGTCGACTGCAAACAATCCGAACGGATAGCTTTCCCTTAAATCGTCTTTTGTGATGAAAGGTAATTTTTCAATATCCTTAAGGGTTTCTATATCTTCCGGATAAACTTCAGCTTCACTGTATCTTTTATTGTAATATGGTATTTTATCAAATGCTCGCTTAACGGTTGCTTGAAGCTTTTTCAATTGTAGTTCTTCAAGATCTTGTCTTGACATTGTCTCTATTTCTTCGTTCCAAAACATTTTTTGCCTCATCAAATTTCAATTATATATTATATTAATTATTTATAACCTTAAAAGTTTCACTTTATAGAAATATTTTTTATTGATAAAATATAATATATTAATTTGTAATGCATTGCATTACTTATGTAAATCTAAAGTGGGTATAATTAAGCAATTAATTATATATTTTAGGTTAGGAGTTTATGAGAAAACATACTTTTAGTATGGTTTTTTTATTAATCATGGCTCTGAGTTTAATCGGTGCGGTAGCTGCAAGTGACAACGTGACTTATAGCGATGACGCGCCAATATTGGATTGTTCCGTTGAAAATCAGATTGAT
Organism: Methanobrevibacter sp.; assembly: GCA_030539985.1. Lineage (GTDB taxonomy): Archaea > Methanobacteriota > Methanobacteria > Methanobacteriales > Methanobacteriaceae > Methanocatella. Next base: position 5,810 of record JAUNXD010000009.1, on the reverse strand, counting down.
TCGACGATGAATCTGGAACTGCCTGAAGACACTTCAGACAGTGAAGGTTTTGAGCTGATATCCCAATGCGGCGAAACGCATGAAAGTGCTGTTGAGGCCCATGAGGTTGACGCAAGGATGAGCGATTCCAACTACGAACTCGGATACGAAATAACTGAAGACTTTACCGGTCTTGTCAAAATAGATAACTATGATGATGTACTGGTAATTACAAATGCAGGTTATTTGAAAATTAATAATCAAACCACTGAAAATGTTTTAAATGGAATAAATGATGCTTCTAATGGATATATAACTTATGAAGATGGAAATCTTGTAATTTTGTCTTCAACTGCTGATTCAGTAAATGTAGCTTTCCTTTACAAAAATAACGAATCTCTCACAGTTGCATTTTATAATGATTATAACACTCAGTTTAATTATGATGAAATCGGTCCGAAAATCTCTGCTGGTCTTTTGGAAAAGATGGGTTTGAACCACGAAGACGCGAATTCGTATCTGGCCATAATCAATTCCTGGACTAATGGACGATTAGATGATTTGAATCTGAGAACATATAAACGGTATGTTCCTTTTGGACTTTCTGGTGGGAATGATAAGCTTCAAACTGTTAAATATTATCCACATGAATTTGATTTGCCCCTTGTTGGTGCCTTGGGCGTCTCAAGGGATTTCGATGATGATGCGTTCACATTGAAGAAGTCAAATTCTTCAGATGAACTTGCGTCCGTCGCTGTTAGTATGGTAGGTAAATCTATGGAGGAATCTTCAAGCTTAGACCTTTATGATATAGGTGTTAATGCATGTAATAAAGCTTTAAATTACTTTAAATCAAAAGGTGTTGATATTCCAAAAGATTATCCATATTTGTACGTTTTAACATCCGCAGGTCATGTTAAGGTTGACGGTTTAAAAACCGATGAGGTTCTTGATGGAATCCTTGACGGTTTGGGACCTAAATTCAACAAAAAACATTTGATATCTGTAGATGATCCATCATGGAAGGATTTAGTATTTTATTTCATTGTGGTAAAAAATACTAAACAAATTTCATATGCTTTAAAATACGATTCAGCTACCGGCAAATTGGTTGAATCCAGTGAAGTGAAAAAGCAAGGGGATAATATGGCAAAGGATAGAGGTTTATATTCCACTCATTCGAAACGGTATAAATTATCTAAGACTGTAAGTCACAGGATTATTTCCTATTCCACTGCAAAGGATGTAAATCAGACACTGAAAAGCGTCAACGTTACCGGCAGCAGAAACTCAACTGAAAACGTCAGCAATATTTCGAACAATACCGTAAATAAGCCTGATGTTAAGGATGTTGAAATGCCAAAGGGTCACAATGGTAATCCTTTTAACATTGTATACAATTTGGTTGCAATTTTAATGGTATGTGTGATTTTTGGTGTTGGATACCGAAAACGTTAGTTTACAATATTTCACATTATTTGTGAAATATTTTTTTTCTTTTTTTGACCTAAATCTTTTTAATTATCCTTGTTAAAAATATTATTGATAATAAAATTTTTTCATATCGCAGTGAAAATTATATATATTTTATTAGATTAATAATAAAATGTAATTAATTAAATTTAATTTTATATGGAGAATTTTACTATGGATATGATGAGTGTTTTATGGCAGGTTGGAATCTTTGCATCCGTTTTGGTATTCGGTATCAAGATAGGATTGGCATCAGGATTGGCCAATTTGTCTAAAAAGTTATTTGCGGCAATTTGTATTGCTTATGGTGGAGGCGTAGTGCTCATTTCAGCTATTGCTTCGCTATACTCTGAACAATTGGTTCAGGCAATTTACAGCTATAATACGATATTCTACATTATCATGGCTTCAATCATGATTATTGCGGGATTATTCACAATAAGAGAATGGAAAATACATGACAAGAATACATCCACTGCAACCTCTCTTGCTATCATTGCTCCTTGTCCGTGCTGTTTCGGTTCAATTATCGCAAGTGTATTGATTGTTGCACCGACAATTGGGGTTAGTTCACTGGATCTCAGCTGGTATGCTGCTGCAGCGCTTGTTGGCGTTATGATCGTAACTTACTTTGCATCAAATACGATAGTTAGAGTAATCAACAGACCTTATCCAATTGTTTTGGGTAATTTCATGCTTCTTTTAGGTGCATATTTCTTGCTTTCAGCGATTGTCATACCAAATATTGCAGGGGTATTGTCAAAAACTCAAAGTCCTATCGCATTGGGTTCTCCACAGGATATCCTTATGGTAATACTGGCATTTGCCATTTTGCTGGTTGGGGGTATTGTTTTAAATAGAAAAGGTAGAAGTATTTTAAGATAAGGTGAAAAAATATGGCTTTAAATATTCCAGGTGGAGAGTTTTTAACAGGTTCTCTTGACGTTATTTCACAAAGTTTAACAATACCGGTTTTAATTATTTTGCTTGTAATCGTAATTATTTCAATAATTACATTAGGTGGAATAATTGCCGAATATACTTCAAGACGTAAAGTTCCTGTTGGATCAATCAGAGATTTGATTTATGATATTAACAGAGCACAATCCGTTGAAGCGCTAAAAGATGTAATCAACAATGCCAATATTCCAAAGGCTCAAAAGAAGGTATTGACCGAAATCGCTTCTTCAAAAGAACTGGGCACATCCTCAAGGGAAGCCCTTGCACGTAAGCTCTTTGAATTTGAAGAAGAAAAAACAATGAAAAACTTACAGAAAACTGATATTATTACTCGTATCGGACCGACCTTAGGGTTAATGGGTACTTTAATTCCAATGGGTCCGGGTCTTGCGGCATTAGGTGCCGGAGACATCAATACATTGGCGTCCTCCCTTACTGTTGCATTCAACACTACTATCGTCGGTATCGGTTCCGGTGCATTATGTTATGTTATCGGTAAAATCCGATCAGGATGGTATGACAGATATCTGTCTGATTTGGATGCTTTGATTGATGCTGTGCTTGATAAAATGAATTAGTGATTTTTATGGTAAGAAAACAAAGCAGACGTAGATCTAAACGTGTCGAAGAAGACCCGATGGCCGGTACATCCAACCTTGTGGATGCGATGCTGGTTATTGCTGTTGGCTTTTTGGTTTTTGTTATCATAAGTTGGAACATGCAAGCCATGATTGACCCAAGTCAGAATGTTCACGAACAGATGCAGCAAAAAATGACTGAAGTTGATCAGGGCCAACAGTTAAATGAGACACCGGATACCTCAAATTCGTCCGGTCAGGGATATACTGAGATGGGTAAAGTTTATAAGGACCCTGCTACGGGTAAGCTGATAATGGTGGAAGGTTGACCCTTCCACGTAAAACTTTTTTTTTTAAAACTTTTTTATAATATTAGTTACAAATACATTATTGATGTTTAGTAGTAACTTCTCAAGGGTAGTAACCGTAAATTTAGTTTCAGCACTGATTATTTCATTGGTGGCATGTTATTTTTTAAAAACAGTCAATCTTACTGATGTAATGCACATTGCTAATATATTCGGTTTATACTTCTTGGTTATATTCGGAATCGAAATTCTGGTCGAATCAGGTGATGTAAAAAACAATCATCAGAGATTTCTTCTTGCTCTTGGTTTGATTATCGTATTCGATTTGATATTTCTCATTGTAGTGCCGTTGCTATTTGGAAATGTATTTTCACTTTCCGATTATGTTATTTTTGTAGTAAACGGTGCAAGAGTAGATTTAACGCTAAGCCCTTACGTTTACATGATTATTTTTGCCACAATCATGATGATATTCAATTTCCTTCTCTTTTTAAAGGATAGGGAAAAATATGGTGATGACTATTGAATTACGGTGAAATCTCAAAATTGATGATAATGCATTTCATTATTGCTGCTGTAATAACCGTGATGGTGGTGTTCGTATTGTCCACCGTCAACATCGGCAATTTGGCATATCTTGGAGTGTTTTTTGGTCTGTTTGTTTTTGCCAATTACGGAGTAAACCGTCTTGAGGATGAAAATCTCATTGAAACCAAATCCCAGAAGATTGCTCTTGCAGTAGTTTCCATAATCATATTCTATCTGTTTTTTGCATATCTGATGCCTTTCATTTTCTCCATGAAAATATTTGGGGTCATTAGGATAGGTGCAGGATTGTCCTTGAACTTTCAGATGATTTTTGCCATATTCTCTGTGATTGTGCTGCTGCTCCAGCTGAGATAATTTTAAATACTTGGCCAATTAAATTAATACTTACGAATTTTTAATGGTGTTTTGTTATATGGAATTCTGTCCTGATTGCGGTAAGATGCTGATGCCTACTGGAGGCAAGATTAGATGTAGCTGCGGCTATGAAAAAACATTGTCTGAAGAGGATATTGAGAAGCAGTATCATATGGAAGGTGAAACAAAACCGCAAGCGAAAGTTATCGTAACAGACAATAAAAATGTGGCCCTGCCGACAACAAGAATCACCTGCTACAAATGCGGTGGAACAAAGGGATACTGGTGGACAGTGCAGACCAGATCAGCTGATGAGGCGCCGACTAATTTTATAAGATGTGCAAAATGCGGAAACACCTGGAGAAGCTCTAACTGAAACGTTTTTTCAATAAATAAATTTATACATTTGCAAATCAAAATATTTTCATGGAAATTGTAATTGATAATGCCGGATCCAATAAGTATTATGGTGAAGTTTTGGCTGTAATGTCAAATTATTCGAAACTGGTTAAAGATCCGAAGCAGAGAATACGTGGAATAGATTCACATGCAATTATATTGACAGAAATTTCATTTTTGTTTCTGACAATCTTTGCATTTCTGTATCTGTCAAATCAAAGCAATACCATATATCTGTATGTGGTTATCCTATTTTTAATTGCATTCGTTTTAGGCATAATATATAATGTTTTGATCCGCAGAAGGATTTCAAAGTTTAAAAATAATGGTTTGGACAAAAAGCTCATCATTGAGGATGAATATGTTGAAATGCTTATTGGAAATGAACAGTTCAGATTAAACTTTAGTGAAATGTCCTGGATTATAGTGAATAAGTATTCAATAACATTCCTTCCAAAAAATGAAGGTTCTAAAATAATAGCTGTTGAAAACAAATATAAAAGTCAGATAATGGCCACCATTAAAGAGAAAAATCTGATTGTTGACAATTCCTGTCTATATTGAATTGTATTGAAAAAACGTCATTAATTACTTTTTAATTTTGTTGTGCATGAATTCTCCGGATTCTTTAATCTCGGAGGTTAATTGTATTGCTTTTTTTAGCATGATTTGAAATGTTTGAGTATGAATTCATCGAATTATACAATCAATCAACTTTTTTTCACCTTGAATTCATTGAGAATCCAAATAAAGATTTTAAAAATCTTGGCTTTTGGGTTCGATTTTGGATAATATATAAACTGTCGTAAATACTCAATTTCCTTTATATACTATTAAAATTATATATTTATTTGTATATTGATTAAATATATGTATTTTAGTTAAAAGAACGAACGTTCGGTTTAATTACTTATGTGGAGTAATTTAAAATGAAGAAAAAAACGAGGATGACATTGCTGATGATATCTCTTGTAATGTTTTAGGGGTCTGAATTTTTAACCCTTGTAATATTAATTATTTGCACTTCTTTTTTTAAAATTCCATATTAATTTTTCTTGCCTTTTGATAGTACAAAGAAATTTTATTTATTTTAAAGAAATGGGGTCAAATTGACCGAAATATAGAAATATTAGTCCATACATACATTATATTGGTGAAAAAATGATACATGGACTTAATTTCGATGAAAATGACCCTAATTATAAGTTGT